>JBKJOI010000277.1:0-14001 GCA_046595695.1 Haliangiales bacterium
GTCGGCGTCGGCGTCACCGACCCGCACGCGCGCGAGATCGACGCGCTCGGCCCCGGCGAGGTCGGCATCCTGCACGCCGCCATCAAGGACGTCGGCGACACCCGCGTCGGCGACACCGTGACCAACGCCGAGGGCGGGCTCACCGTGCCGCTGCCCGGCTTCAAGGTCATCAAGCCGATGGTCTTCGCCGGGCTCTTCCCCACGGATCCCAACGATTACGGCACGCTGCGTGAGGCGCTCGAGAAGCTCAAGCTCAACGACGCGTCGATCACGTTCGAGCCCGAGACGTCCATGGCGCTCGGTTTCGGCTACCGCACCGGCTTCCTCGGCCTCCTGCACATGGAGATCATCCAGGAGCGCCTCGAGCGCGAGTTCAACCTCGACCTCATCACCACGGCACCGTCGGTGCGCTACAAGGTCGCCTACAACGACGGCCGCGTCGAAGAGGTCGACAACCCGGCCAAGATCCCCGACGCCGGCAAGTACGCGCACATCGAGGAGCCGATGATCGCGGCCACCGTGCACGTGCCGCAGGACTACGTCGGCGCCATCGTGCAGCTGTGCCAGGATCGTCGCGGCATCCAGAAGGGCATCGACTACGGCCAGTCGGGCCGCGTCATGGTGCGCTACGAGCTGCCGCTCGCCGAGGTCGTGTTCGGCTTCTACGACAAGCTCAAGACGGTGTCACGCGGCTACGCGTCGCTCGACTACGAGCCCGCCGACTACCGCGAGAGCGACCTCGTCCGGCTCGATCTGCTGGTCAACCAGGAGAAGGTCGACGCCCTGTCGCTGGTCAGCCACCGCGAGCGCTCGTACACCCGCGGCAACGATCTATGCGCCAAGATGAAGGAGCTCATCCCGCAGCAGATGTTCGAGGTCGCCATCCAGGCGGCCATCGGCTCGCGCGTGATCGCGCGTACGACCGTCAAGGCGCTGCGCAAGAACGTGACCGCCAAGTGCTACGGCGGCGACATCAGCCGCAAGCGCAAGCTCCTCGACAAGCAGAAAGAGGGCAAGAAGCGCATGAAGTCGGTCGGCAACGTCGAGATCCCGCAGGAGGCATTCCTGGCGGTGTTGAAGGTAGACTAGGGGCCACCTGTCGATGACGTTCTGGGCGGAGCGGCGAGAGCGAACGATGCGGCGGCGAGCCCGCCGCGAGGCACGCGCCCGGGTGCGCGAGGTGCGCGGGATCCTGCGCGACCATCCCTTCCGGGTGCCCGAGCCGGTGCGCCTGGACATCAAGGGCACCTGCGACGTGCTCGACAGCGCGCGCGCGTCGGGCGACCACGACGCGCTGTGCCAGGGTCTCATCCGGCTCGACGAGCAGGTGCAGCAGCATCTGTCCTTCGTGCAGAAGTCGACCTTCCGCGAGTACGCCGAGTCGATCGCGGTCGCGGTGCTCATCGCGCTGCTCTTGCGCGCGTTCGTGGTCGAGGCCTTCAAGATCCCGTCGGGCTCGATGATCCCGACGATGCAGGTCGGCGATCACATTTTCGTCAACAAGTTCATCTACGGGGTGCGCATCCCGTTCACGAAGGTGAAGTTCTTCGAGTGGCGCAAGCCGCATCGCGGCGAGGTGTTCGTCTTCATCTACCCGCGCGAGCCGGAGAAGGACTTCATCAAGCGCGTCGTCGGCATCGAGGGCGACAAGATCCTCGTGAGGAACAACTCGCTGTACGTGAACAACCATCCGGTGTCGCGCCGGCCGGTCCCGGGCATCTGCGAGTTCTGGGACAAGGACGAGCGCCTGAACCAGTGGGACAAGAAGCGCTGCGCGAAGTACGAGGAGAAGCTCGACGCCGAGACGTACTTCACCATCGACGCGCTCGACGACTACGACAAGGATTTCCCCGGGCCGTCCGATCCGGACCCGTACGTGGTGCCCAAGGACCACGTGTTCGTGATGGGCGACAACCGCAACAACAGCCATGACTCGCGCTTCTGGGGCCCCGTGCCGCTCGAGAACATCAAGGGCAAGGCGATGATCATCTGGTGGTCCGCGGGCGCTCCGGGCGAGCACCACTTCATGGACGTGCGCTGGGACCGCCTCGGCCACGTGGTGGACTAGGCTGATACCCCACGGGCTCCTCGCGGCGCCGTCGCGGAGGTGAGGACCGCTACTTCAGCACGATCGCGAGCACGACGACGAGGACCACCGCGACGGCGACGCCGATGGTGATCATCAGGCCCTTGTTGCGGCTCTGATGGCTCTCGCGGATCACGGCTTCGGTCGTGGGTCCAGGGGGCGCGGGCGGCCGCGCGAGCGGCGGGGCCAGCGGTGGCGGCACCTGCAGCGGGGCGGGTGCGCCCGGCGGGCCCATGCCCATGGACGCGCCGGCCACCGGCAAGGGCGTCATGGGCCGGAAGCTGACCGGCGACGGCGTGACCACCGGGCTCGCGCCTGGCGCGGCGTTCGCGCCAGGGGTTGCAGCACCCGAGGTCACGAGCAGCTGCTTGCAGTGCTGCGCCAGCTCGTTGACGTCGGCGTGGCGCTTGGCCTTGTCCTTCTCGAGCATCTTCAGGATGAGCTGATCGATGCCGGTCGGGATCTGCGCCTGCGGCTTGGCCACGCTGGGCGACTCGGGTGTCTTCTTGAGCTGCGCCGCGATGAGCGCCGCCGGACCGACCGCGTCGGGGAAGGGCAGGCGGCCGGTGAGCAGCTCGTAGCCGAGCACGCCCATCGCGTAGACGTCGGAGCGGCCGTCGAGCTGCTTGCCCATGAGCTGCTCGGGCGACATGTACTCGAGCGTGCCGAGCGTCTGACCGGTGGCGGTGAGCTGCGGCGACTGCCCGCCGATCTCACCGCTCACGATCTTGGCGATGCCGAAGTCGAGGATCTTCACGAACTCGGGGTCGCCCGGGCGTTTCTCGAGGTAGATGTTCTCGGGCTTGAGATCGCGGTGCACCACGCCCAGCGTGTGCGCCTCGCCCAGCGAGCTGCACATCTGCTCGATGAAGTGCAGCACGCGCATCCAGTGCACCGGCGCCTCGGCGTGGAAGACGTCGTGGAGCGAGCGACCGGTGAGCAGCTCCATGGCGATGTAGAGCACGCCTTCGGGAGTCTGATCGAAGTCGTAGGTGGTAATGGTGTGCGCGTCTTTGAGGCTGCAGGCGACCGCGCCCTCGCGCCGGAAGCGCGCCACCAGGTTGGGGTCGCGCGCCGTGTCAGGGTGCAAGAGCTTGAGCGCCACGAGGCGGCCGATCTGCACCTGCTTGGCCCGGTAGACCGCGCCGAAGCCGCCCTCGCCGAGCTTGTCCTCGATGAGGTAGCGGTTGTTCAAGGTCTTGCCGACGTACGGATCTTTCGGCGCGGGCGGCGGACCCTGGGGCGCGCGCGGCGCGGGCGGCGCCGGAGCGGGCGCCGGCGGTGTGGACACGAACGGCCGTTGCGGCTGCTGCGCCGGGCCGCCCCGTTGCGGCTGCTGCGCCGGGCCGCCCGGGTTGCTCGAGCCGCGCATGGCGACCGTCGAGTCGGCGCTCGGCGCGGCGCTAGCTGGGCGAGCCGCCGGCGCCGGTGTGATGGCGCGCGCGGGCGCGATGCTGTGGGTGACCGGCGAGCCGCAGGTGCCGCAGAAGCGAGCCTCGTTCTCGAGCGGCGTTCCGCACTTTTGGCACTTCATGGCGCTCCCAGGACTCCCTTGCCGCGCATGAGCTCCCCGACCAGGTCGCTACGGATGGCGACATTATATCCCGATAACGACTCGGCCACGGCGACTCTGTCCTTGAATTCTTTGGAATCCGGGTCGTACATGCGCAGATCGCGCTCGCGCACGTAGGAGCCGGTGTTGACCGCGATCACGGCGCCGCCCGAGTCGAAGACCGGGCTGCCCGAGGTGCCTTCCATGGTGAAGGCGGAGTGCTGCAGCAGCACGTTGTCGGCGAAGGGACCGACCTTCTCGTCGAGGTTGGTGACCCGGCCGATGGTTCCCTGGGTGAGCGTGGCCTCGGGCTCCGATGGGCGCGCCAGGCGGCCGGGGAAGCCGTATGTGTACATGGTCGAGCCCGGCTCGATGGCCGTGAGCTGCTTGCCGCTGGCCAGGCGCACCCGCTTGGGCAGGTCGGCGTCGACCTCGACCAGCGCGACGTCTTTGGTCTGCTTGCGCGCGCCCGAGCGGTACTCGGGGTGCTGCAGCACCGAGACGACCGCGACGCGGACCTTGGGATCGCCGTTCCTGACCGCGAACACGGTGAGCTTCTGCGCGCGCAGCTCGTTGATGCGGTCGACGCAGTGCGAGTTGGTGGCCAGGTAACGTGGCGCGACCGCGAAGCTGGTGCAGAAGGCGTTCTCGGTCTCGTCGGAGGCGGTGAAGGCGAGCAGGTAGAGCGCCTCGCGGTTGTCGTGCACGATACGCGTGCCCGCCTCGCCGACCAGCTGCTCGACGGCGGGCGCGGCGGCGCCGCGCGAGAGGTACAGGTTCCACGCGACCAGCGCGCCGATCGCGCCCAGGAAGAGGGTCGCCATGAGGATCAAGGTCACGCGGAAGCGACGCGTCGAGACGTGCATCGCTTGGTCGACCATCGACTTCATGAACTCGGTCGAGCGCTTGAGGCCGCGCCGGTCGTGCGCGACGTCCATGGCGTTCTGGACCATCATCGCCATGGTGCGGCGGCCCGGAGCGCGCGCCGGCGGGTCGCCCGAGCCGGGCAAGCCGCCGCTCGCCGAGATGGTTGCCGCGGTGGGATCCGCGGTGGCGAGGGCGGCTGCCGCACCCTCCTTGCCGCGGCCGATCACGGTCGCGGGCACCAGCACGAGCTGCGCGGGATCGCCGACGTAGAGGCGCACGCGCGGGCCGCCCGGGCCGAACTCGACCTCGAAGGGCATGCCGGGCGTGACGTCGTGGCGCGCGATCTTGTGCCCGGCCACCATCGTGCCGTTCGAGGAGCCGACGTCCATGAGGAACCAGCGGCCGGCCTCGTGCCGCAGCTCGGCGTGGCGCGTCGACGCGTCGAGATCCTTGTGGGCGTCGAAGGCGACCTCGTTGTCGGGGTGGCGACCGAAGCGCAGGCGTGGCTGCGGATCGAATTCCTGGCGCTGGCCGAAGCGGCTGCCCGACAGGTGATCGATCACGATCTTGGTGGCCATGAGGCGGAGCGAGGGTGCGCCGTACCGGCGCGAATTCGCCGTAGGATCGTAACACCGACCACGACGGCGCGGCTAGCCGGGTGGGCCGAAGGCCCGGACCCTGTCCGTGCGAGCAGCTCCGCGGCGTGACCGGGCTAGCAGCGCAGGAACACGAGCGCGCCGACCGCGGCGGCGGCGAGCGCCGCCAACACGAACGCGCCGGTGCCCAGGCGCGAGCGGCGCGCGAGCGCCTCCTCCGCGAGGCGGCCCGAGACACCTTCGCCGGCCCGGCCTCCGTCACCGCGGCCGTGGCTCGGGCCGGAGCGGCCGCGGCGCGCGCGGCGCGCCTCGTTGTCGCTGAGCGCCGGGTGCTGGCCCGTCGGCGGCAGCAGCTTCACTGGCGTGTCGTCGCTCATGCCGGCGCGCGCGGCGAGCCGGCGCGCCACCCGCGAGGTGGTCGTGAGCGAGCGCTCGCCCTCCTCGGTCGGGTCGAACTCGACGAAGCGGGGCAGGTCCTCCTGGCTGGACGGCGGCATGAGCGCTTCGCCCCCGAAGCGCGCCAGCACGACCGTGATGTTGTCGGGCCCCCCGGCCGCGCGCGCCGCGTCGACGAGCGCGCGCGACGCGTCGCTCAGGTTGGCGTGCGCGGCGAGCGCCACGCGCAGCCCCTCGTCGCCGATGGGCCCGTGCAGGCCGTCGGAGCAGACCAGGAGCACGTCGGCCTGGCGCAGCTCGGCGACCGAGAGCGAGACCTCGACGTCGGAGTCGACACCCAGCGCCTGCAAGATCACGTTGGCGCCGGCGAAGCCCTTGGCTTCTTCCTGGGTGAGCCGGCCCGCCTGCATGAGCGCCGAGACGACCGACTGATCGCGCGTGAGCTGCGTGAGCGTGCCGGCGCGCCACAGGTACGCGCGTGAATCGCCCACCTGCGCGAGGATGAGCGCGTCGCCGCAGGCGAACCCCGCGGACAGCGTCGTGCCCATGCCGCGGCGACCGCGCACGTTGCGCGACTCCTCGAAGACGCGCAGGTTGGCGGCGCGCACCGCGCGACGCAGCAGCCGCGCCATCACCGCGCGGTCGCCGGCGGTCTCGGGCGCCGCGAGCATCTCGGTGAACATCACATCGGTGGCGAGCGCGCTGGCGATCTCGCCCGCGGCCGCGCCGCCCATGCCGTCACAGACCACGAGCAGCTCGCCGCGCGCGCCCAGCGGGTGCTGCTCGACCTCGGCGAGCAGGCCGCGGCGGCCGGCGGTCAGATCAGCGACCAGCCAGGCGTCCTCGTTGGACTCGCGCACGCGGCCGACGTCGCTGCGCGCGCTCACCTCGATCTGCACCTCCGGCTTCGGTGAGGGCTCCTCGGACATGGCCGGCTCGCTGCCCTCTACGTGGGTTCGTAGCGCAGGAGCTGATCGCCCACGCGGATGAGGTCGCCCGGGCACAGCTCGCGCTCGGCGCGCAGGCGTACGTAGGTGCCGTTCGAGCTGCCCAGGTCGGCCAGGTGCACGCGCCCGCTGTGGTGCGAGAGCGTGGCGTGCCGGCGCGACATGAACTCGTCGTCGGGGAAGCGCAGCTCGCCTTCCTCGCGGCCGAGCGTGATGTCGGAGCGCGACAGGTGCACGACGTCGCGCGTCTGCCCGGAGGTGAGCTGCTGGCGCAGCCGACCCCAGGTGACGCGCGGCGGCGAGCCGAACAGCAGGACGCCGTGCTGCATGGCGGGCGGCGCGTCGCGCTCGGGCGAGGCGACCGTCTCGAAGCGCATCACCTGCTTGCCGATCAGGAACTGCTCGCCGTCGGAGAGCACGTGCGGTGAGGTGATGCGCGCGTACGCGCCGTTGATGTCGTCGAGCACCCGCAGCACGGTGTGCACGCCGCGACGCTCGAGCTGCACGTGGCGCGGCGCCAGGTAGCGGTCGTCGGGGAACAGGATCTCGCCCTCGGAGCGGCCGATCGCGACGTGCTCGTAGGCGAGCGGGAACGCCTGACCGTCGGAGCCGTCACGGTGCACCGCGACCAGGCGGCCCCAGGCACCGGCGACCTGCCCGACCGGCGCCGGCATGGTCGTGGGCGGCGGCGAGCGGAAGGTGTCGATCGACGTGGGGCCGGACGCCGGCGCGGCGTGTGGCGCGGGCTGCATCGCGATGCCGGCTGCGGGCGTCGGAGAGGACGAGGACGCGATCGGCGCGGGCGCGCCGCCGCTCTGCGCGCCCTGCAGCGTGCCGAGGGACGCGGCGAGCACCGCACCGCTCGGCGCCAGCGTCGGCAGGTAGGCGTCGTTCGGGCGCTGCACGCTGCCGGGCGAGGGCGCCGCGTGCGGCATGGCCGCGGGGGCCGGCGACACGGCGATCGTCGCGGCGACCGCGTCGTTGCCCGGCGCGTGGGCTCCGGGCGGCGGGCGCGGCGCGGGCGCGGCCATCGGCGCGGGCGCGGGCGCGGGCACGGGGGCCGGCGCCGGGGCTGCGACGGCCGACGCGCGCGCCCCGCAGTGCTGGCAGAAGGAGAACGCCGACGGCGTCGCCTGTCCGCACGTCGAGCACGGGCGCATGCTGGTGCCCGAGACCGCCGCCGGTGACGGCATCGTCGACACGGGCAGCGGCGGTACACCCGGCACGGCGGCGCTCGAGGGCGCGCGCGCCACCGAGGAAGGCGCGGGCAGCCCGCCGGGAAACGCCTGCGAGCTTCCTGCCGGCACGCCGACCGCCGGCGTGCCGCTCGAGCGCATGGGCGCGCCGCACATCTTGCAGAAGTTCATGCCCGGCGGGTTCACGGTCCGGCACGCCGGGCAGGTCAGCCCGACCGGCACGCCCGCGACTGGCGTCGGCGCGCGCACACGCGTGGCCGGGAAGGCCACGCCGCCGGGCACCTGATCCGGGAACATGGTCGGCGCCGAGCCCTGGTTCGACGTCGAGAACGGCGGCGCGGGCGCGTGCGGCTGGGCCGGCGGAGGGGGAGCGTGCGGCGCGGGCGCGTGCGGCGCCGGTGCGTGCGGGAACGGCTGCGCGGGCGGCGGCGCGCCCTGGATCGCCTGCACGGGGCCGGTGCCCGGACCGGGCGGCAAGCGCTGGCCGCAGTCCTGACAAAAGATCGAGCCATCCCGGTTCACCCGCCCGCATTGTTGGCAACGCGCCATCGCTCCACACTTTTCCAGGCCCAGGCAACCCGCCTGCGGTCGATCCGGCCTCACCACCACGGGGCCCATGCCCCGGACGACCAAAGACTTCGAATAGACAGGGAAGGGCCGCTCTGCTAAGACAACGGCCGCTCATCCAACGCTATCAACTACTTATGCCACCGGTCAACCATCCGATGCCGAGCTTCCGCCGCGAACGGTCCAGCCATCGTCCTAGCCGCCGCCGCGTCGCCGCGGAGCCGATCACCTCGATCGGTGCCCTGGTCGTGGCGCTGGCGGTGGCGGGCCTCGTCGCCTGCGCACCGCCCGCGGTGCGCCCGGCGTCCTTCCGTGCCCGTCCCGACTCGATCGAGCCGGGCGATCTGCGCGGACCCTTCGACGGGCGCGTGGTCGACGCCGAGACGCAGCGCCCGATTGCCGGTGCGCAGGTCTACGCGGTCTGGTCGTACGTCGACGGCTACGGCTTCAACGGGCCGGGCGGCTTCCACGAGCACCTCGGCACCACCGACGCCGGGGGCCGCTACCTGGTGCCGCGGCTGGGCAAGACGGGCGGCCGCGGTGCACGCCTGGGCGCGTTCCGCCTGGTCGTATTCAAGCGCGGCTTCGTCGCCTACCGCTCGGATCGCCGCTTCGAAGACTTCGGGCCGCGCCTCGACTTCACTCAGCGCCGTCACGAGGTCAGGCTCGAGCGCTGGCGCTCGGACATCTCGCACGTGAAGCACCTGCGCTACGTCGGCGGTGGTGCCACGCTCGCCGAGCTGACGAAGTGGGAGATCCCCGAGGCCGCCGCCGAGCTGGCCGGTCGGCCCAGCCCGGGCCAGCAGCTCGCCGATGGCGGCAAGCCCGGCCGCAGCACCGACGGCGCGGTCACCGTGCCCTCGGGTCCGCCGCTGCCGGTCACGCAGATGCTCCTGCCGGCCGACGTCGCCGACGTGACCGGCTTCGCCGGCGAGTTCGACGTGAGCGACCTGGGCGACGAGCCGCCCTCGCCGCAGTACAACAGCCTGCACCTGCGTGCCAAGAACCAGCCCGAGGCATTCGACGTGGCCGCGCGCGTGTGGCACGTCGCCACCGAAGAGTCAGAAGCGCTGTTCGATCGCCTGATCAAGGAGCTGCCCGGCGTGAAGGAGACCGACGAGCTCGGCGATCGCTCGCTGCGCGCGGTCTCGCCCGAGGGCGATATCCTGGGTTTCGCGTACGTGGACAAGCCGCGCGGCGTCGTCGTGCTGGTGCAGTGCGGGGCCTCGCAGTGCCGCAGCGGCGACATGGTGCTCGCGATCGCCAAGCGCATGAAGGATCGCGCCGACGCGCTCTTCCCCGCGGGAGGCAAGTGACATGGCGCGCTTCAAGTCGATGAGATCGAGCAAAAAGTTCCTCGCCGCGGCGCTCCTGGGCACGCTGGCCCTGGGCGGCGTTGGTGTCGGCGTCGCGCGCGCGTGGGAGGCCACGACCACCAACGCCGGCCTCACCGAGGCGGCCGCGCTGGGCTCGGGTCTGCACGTGCGCCTGCAGGACGCGTGGGGCCTCGAGCTCGGGCTGTACGCGCCGCTCACCGTGCCCAAGGCGACCTCGAAGGCGCTCTTCGAGCGGCTCGCGCTGCTCGAGCCGTCGGAGGGCTACGTGCCCGACGCGCGCGGCCGCCAGAGCGCGCTCGCGTGGCTGGTCGCCGGCTCGGTGCTGGAAGAGGTCCCGGGTGCGCGCGGCCGGCACCACTTCTATGATCCCGTCCACAAGACCGGCCTGACCGGGCGTGGGGCGGGCGGGCTCGGTGGGTCGCTCGGGCGCAAGCTCGCGGGCGGCGCGAAGGACTTCCAGACGCGCGGCACCGCCGCGCCCGAGTGGATCTTCGCCGCCGAGAACGAGCTCGGCATGGTGCGCTTCCTGAAAGCGCAGGAGGCCGCGATCGCGGCGGGCACGCCGGCCGAGCGCGAGCAGCACCTGGCCTACGCGCTCCTGTGCGCCGGGGCGATGGCGGCGGTGCTCGAGGACGTCGGCGCGCCGTCGCGCGCGCGCGACGATCTGAGCGAGCACCTGTCGCCGCTCGGCGGCGGCTCGCGCGATCGCGGCTCGCGCTTCGAGCGTATCGCCGCGCTCACGTTCGGGCGCGTCGGGGTCCAGCCGGTCGATCAGCCGGTCGTGCGCACACGCGCGCGCGACTTCTTCTCGGCGAAGGACGGCAAGGGCCTGGCCGACGTCACCAACCTGCGCTGGTACTCGTCGGGCACGCTGCCCGGCGAGCTCAAGGTCGCAAAGGCACCCGCGCCCGGCGAGCTGCCCCGGCGGGTCAAGGCGACGCAGTCGTTCGCGTCGCCGGCGCCCGCAGGCGAGCTGGATCTCGGCGCGGCGACCTCGCCGGGCGGCGCGCGCCTGCGCGACGCGCGCGGCGTGTGCCTGGCCGACTATCGCTTCGAGGAGCGCACGCTCACCTGGTCGATCTCCGACGAGTGCGCCGCCGAGCAGGTGGCGGTGATCCTGCCCGGCGTCGCGGCGTACGCGGCGGGCTTTCTCGATTTCCTGTTCCGTGGCGCGCTGGTGATCGACGAGAGCGGCGAGGTCAAGGTCGGCCAGGCAGCGCTCGGCGCCGGCACGCTGCGCGTGTTCTCCGAGGACGCCAAGGGTCAGCGGACGCCGCTCGGCGGCGCGCTGGCCGTTCCCGGCGGCGCCCCGGGTGCGACGCTGCACACGGCGAGCGCGCCGTCGGGCGCGCGCCTCGTGGCAGTCTTCCGCGGCAAGGACGCGGCGGGTGAGGAGCTCGTCGCGGCCGGGCAGCAGGCGCCGCTCGCGGCGCCCACGCCGGAGCCGACCCCGGCGCCCGCGCCCGCGCCCGAGCCCGCCGCCCCGGCCGTCGAGCCCGCGCCGCCGACGCCCGCGCCTGCGCCGGTGACGCCGCCGGCCAAAACGCCCGTGCCCATGCCCGCGCCGGCGAAGTCGCCCGCGCCGACCCCCGCGCCTGCCGCGCCGGGCAAGCCGCCCGCGAAGTAGCTCCCGCTACGTCCTCCGGCGCGCGCGCCGCATCCGTGCACCGCGCGCGCGCACCAGCGGCCCGAGCGCCATGAACGCTGCGAACGCCGCGAACGTGGCGAGCGCCGCGAACGTGGCGAGCGGCTGCCGGTCGTGGCCCGTGCCGCCGCCGACGTGACAGCCGCAGCCCACGCCTTCCACGTCCTCGCCGCCACCACCGCTGCCGGGCGGGTCCTCGCCGCCGCCCCCGCCGCCCCCGCCGCCGTCGGGGCCGCCGCCCGGACCACCGCCCGGTTCGCCACCATCGGGCTGCCCGCCGCCGCCGCCGCCCGGAGGAGGCGGTGGACCGCCACAGGGCGGTGACAGGCCGCTGCCGCACGGAATCTCCGCGAGCCCATGGATGAAGCTCAGGTACGCATCGACACGCGTATCGATGCCGCCCTGGTTGCAGGTCTCGCTGTCGGTCAGCCCGCGCGACACCACGCCGACCAGGCGCGGCTCGCCCTGCGCCGGTCCGAGCAGCGCGAACGCCGGCCCGCCCGAGTCGCCGAAGCAGTTCTGCGGCGTGCCCGCGCTGCCGACCTGGATCTCGTACGGCAGGACCTGGCCGAGCGCGGTGAACGCGTCGTGCTTCACGCCGCCGGTCATGCTGCCCGACTGCGGCTCGGTCTGGCCGTAGCCCACGATGGCGAGCGTCGCGCCCGAGACCAGCCCCGCGGCCTCGGCCGGGCTGGGCAGCGGCGCGATGGGCGCGCCGACGATCGGTTGGGCCAGGATCACCAGGCCGATGTCGAACTCCTGCCCGAGGCCCTGGAACTGCCCGTCGTACTGCGGGTGCTGGTGCTTGGACAGGCCGGCGTGGATCGCGCCGGGCGGGGCGTTCGTCGTGTCGGAGAGCAGCGTGAACGAGGGCACGCCCTGGAAGAACTCGTTGTCGTCGAGGCAGTGCGCCGCCGTGAGCACCACGTTCGGCGCGATGAGCGTGCCGGTGCAGAAGAACCTCGTCTGGCCGTCGACCTCGGCCATGAGCGCGCCGACCATCGGGTACTCACCCGCGGGTGTCGGCGCCCCGCCGATCACCGGATCCGCGCGCACCTCCCAGCTCTCGCCGGCGGCCTCCACGCAGCCCGCCGCCGCGCTCGCTGCCGCCACCACCGAGACCGTCGCCAACCACAGAGCCCAATGAACGTCGCTTCGCATCCTCGACCTCCAGTTTCCCGGCTCTGAATCCACGATTCGCCATTCTTCCGACCGCCTCCAGTTACTCGCTCTTACTTGACCTTACGCATAAGACGAGGTTCTCTGGAGGCGTGCGCGAAGAGCATCTCGTGCGCGTCTTCGCGCAGGTCCTCGCCGAGCCGGCCTCGGCCGACGCGCTGGCCAGCGCGGGCGCCGTACTCGCCGCGCTCGAGCGGCGCGCGCGGCCGTCGCGCCGCGAGATCGCCCTGGTCACGCGCAACCCCATGGTCTGGTGGAGCCTCGGCTTCGGCGAGCGCGGGCAGGCGTTGCTGGTGCGCTGGCGCACCTCGGGCCACGACGGCCGCGAGCTGCGGCTCGCCGAGGCGCACTTCGCCATGCGCCTGTCACGCGCCGCCGCGTCGGGACGGCTGCGCGCGGCGCGCGCGCGCGACGCCTCGGCGCTCGCCCTCGAGGTCGTGAACCGCTTCTTCGCCGCCGATCTGCGCGGCGCCGTCGAGCTCGCGCGCGCGCGGGACTGGTTCGTTTCCAGCCCCGAGGCGGCGCCGTGCTTCATGCACCTCGGCTGGGCGCTGTCGATGCTCGGGCGCTTCGAGGAGGCCGAGCGCGCGGTCGCGCGCTGGAAGCGGCGCCACGCCGACACGCCCGACGTCTACCAGATGGCGCTGCGCGCCGAGGCGATCGTGGCCGAGTACCGGCGCCAGTACCCGCGCGAGCTCGCGGTCCTCGAGGAGGCGCACGCGCTGTGCGCCGAGCACGGCCTGGGCATGGCGCGCGCCTCCGTCGAGGTGACGTTGCCCGCGGCGCTCGCCCACAACGACGACCGCGAGGCGGCGCTGGCGCTGCTGGCGCGCTGGCCGACCTTCGGCGGCGCGCACGTTCGTCCGCTCGATGCCGGCCACGACTTCACGCGCGCCGACGTGCTGCTCTTGCTCGGGCAGCACGCCGCCGCCGAGCAGGCGGCGCGGCGCGTGCTGCGCTTCTTCCTGGCCAGCGACAACGCGATCTTCGGCTGCCTGGCGCGCTTCGTGCTGGTCATGGCCGCGCCCGCCGCGCGCTTCACCCGCGCCCTCGACGACTACCGCCTGGCCACGCACCGCTACCAGGTGCCCGAGCACCTGGCGCGCGTGCGCCTGCTCGACGCGCTGGTCGGCGCGGGCTGCCGCGCCGCGCGCGACGTCCGGCTGATCGAGCGCACCCGCTACGGCCGCGCGCGCGTGCCGCTCGCGCGCCTGTTCACGCCGCGCATCGGCGCGATCGGCGCCGAGCTCTACTGGGACCGCGTGCAGGGCACGCTGTTCCTCTCGGGCGATGGGCCGTTCTCGCTGGTCGAGCACCCGATCCTGCGCCGCGTCGTCGAGACCATCCTGGCGCGCGCCGAGCTGCGCCTGCCGCTCGCCGCGCTCTTCGAGGAGGTCTGGGAGATGCCCTGGGATCCGCTCGCGCACGAGGGCAAGCTGCACGTGACCTTGCACCGCCTGCGCCGCTGGATGGACGAGCAGCGCGCGGGCGCGGGCGCGCTCGTCGAGGTCGCGGGCGGCACGGTCGGCATCGGCGCCGGCCGTGAGGTCTGCGTCGTCGAGCTCGAGGTCGAGCCGCTCGCGATCGCGCACGCCGACGAACGCCTGGCCGATCGCGTGCTCAAGTGTCTGGC
>JBKJOI010000414.1:0-39502 GCA_046595695.1 Haliangiales bacterium
GCAGCGCCCGACCGAGACGGGCGCTGATGGCCGCGGCGGCATGCAGCGCATTCAGGGAACGTTCGGAGAAGTCGGTACCACAGATGATCGGCATGCGGCCTCGACCAGCAGGAAGCAGGCCATCGATATCTTGCGCGAATCGCTACTGGCACTGTGGGTTCCGAAGCGTCAATCCGCGAGGTCATGCTTGTTGAAGGTCTCCGTGGCGACCGACGACCAAGCGGTCCTCGCCACCGTCGCGGGCCGAAGCGGAAGCGTGGGCCGGCCGACGGATCGCATCAGGGAAGCTCGAAGACACGCTTCGGTGCGCGGGTGACCAAGACGTCGCACGACGCGGCACGAGCCACGGCCAGTGCGTCCTTTTCCAAGGTTGACCTTACCGGCGCCTTCTCGGTCGCAACGCGCAAACTCTGCACCGTCACCGCATTCACACGCAATCGGCTCGTCCCACCATACGCCGTGCCGCCTCGAGGAGCGAGATTGGGACGTCCCTCGACGCGCGCGCCGCGAAGCTGACGCGCACGATCTGCGCGCGCGCCCGTGGGCCACGATGACGGTCCAGCCGGCGCCATACACGGAAGCGCTCCGGACACCGGAGATGGCATGACCAATGCTTCTTGCACACGAGCCCCCCAAGCGCGACCCCGTCCGCTACCGCAAGATCCTGTGCCCGGTCGACTTCTCCGAATCGTCGCGGGCGGCGCTCGACACCGCGGTGGCGCTCGCGCGCAGCCAGGACGGGCCGCTCACGCTCCTGCACATCTACAACCTGCCGATGAACCTGCCCGACGGGTACTTCGATCCAGAGATCTTTCAGATCATAGGCACCGCGACCGACAAGCTGCTCGCCGAGTGGAAGCTGCTGGCCGAGGCCAGCGGCGCGGCGCACGTGGACACCGCGAGCATGCCCGGCACCGCGTGGAACGGCGTGGTCGCGACGGCTCGGCAGGGGCGCTACGCTCTCATCGTCCTCGGCACGCACGGCCGCACGGGCCTCAACATGTCCTGCTCGGCTCGGTCGCGGAGCGCGTGGTCCAGCATGCGCCGTGCCGGTGCTGGTGGTCCGGCCGACGACATGGTGAGCGGACCGGAGGTGCCCAGCTCTTTGCTGAACACTGTCCCCGAAAGTAAGATCAGGCGTCGTTGGCGGCGTCGCGCTCGGACGGATCGAGGAGGGTGAGCACGAGCTCGAGCGCGTGGCGCTCCTCGGTGGCGTCGCGCGGCTCGAAGGCGAGCCCGACACCCATGCCGAGCGGGTGCGACGCGCCACGCACCCACGCGACGCGTACGGGCACCGGATCGGCGCCGGGCACCTCGAGCTGGCCGCGCTCGCCGGGCTCGAACAGCAGCAGCGCGTGCAGGAAGATGCCGCCGATGCTGACGCCGAGCACGCTGCCCGGCACGACGTTCGGACCCACGCGCAGCCGGGCCGGACGCGACACGTCGGCACGACGACCGCGCCGACGATCGATGTCGCGTTGCGGCATCGCGGGCAGCGCAGGCAGACGACCCCGGATCTCCGCACGGAGCTCGGAAAGCACCGGATCGATCGTACCTGCCCGACGAACCACGAAGACCTCGACAGAAAGGCTAGCATGCCCTTCAGCGGGGCCGCAAAATCGCCGTTCCCAGGGACCTACCTCAGCTCGACCCGGGCCGAGGCGATCTTGCGCTCCTCGACCTTGAGCTTGGTGCGGCTCTCGGCGGGGACCGAACGCTGCACGACCCCGGCCGCGTCCACACCCATCACCACGGGCGGGTGCCAGACCACCAGGGTGTACTCGCCGGCGGGGACGTCGTCGATGCGGAAGCGGCCCTGCTCGTCGGTGACGACGTAGTAGGGGTGGGGCGGGACGACGACCCATGCGCTTGCGGCGGGATGCCCGCCGGGCTGGCTGGCCTCGAGCAGGCCGTCGCGGTCGAGCAGCACGTCACCCTGGCCGCGGGCGCTCAGGACGACCTCGACGTCGGCGCCGGCGGCGCCAGCGGCGGCACCCGTGCCGCGCCGCGTCAAACGCACCGTGGCGGGTGATTCGTCACGGTTGGTGACCGTCATGACCGTGCCGATGGGCGCGGCCAGCTGCACGGCGGGCGCGAAGCGGCACTGGCCGAGCTCGAGCGTGCCGCCGAGCGACAGCGGCGCCGGCTTGCCCGCGCGCACGTCGGCGAGGTAGACGACCGCGCCGCGCAGGCCGTCCGAGGCCGACACGCGCAGCGAGCCGTTCTCGAGGGCGCCCGCGCAGCGCGTCGCGCCGGCCACGCCGGGCAACGAGGCGGGCGCGCGCGCGCCCTTCCACGTCACCACGCCGTCGATCGCGCCGCCCTTGCCGCTCTCGACCACGTCGGTGACCTGGTAGCCGCTCACCGTTGGTGCCGGAGGCGGCGTGTAGGGCGGATAGACGACCCCGCCGACGCCGTAGCTGCCGCCACCGTAGACGCCGCCACCGTACCAGCCGCCGCCGTAGCCCTCGGCGGTCGCGCCGTAGCCGTCCTGGCCTCCGCCGGGCATGCCGGCGCCGCGCTCGCGCGGATGCTGCCCGCGCGACAGTCGCGCGACGAAGCCGGTGCCGTCGTCGTCGTCGCCGCCGGCGCGGGGCAGCGTCTCGCGCGCGCCGGTGGCGCCGCCGCAGGCCATGCCGGCAGCGACGCCGACCGCGAGTGCGGCGAGCGCGGACAGGCTGCGGCGCGCGGCGCTCACGCGGTCCCTGTGCGCGCGCGGCGTCAATTCGCGCCCTGGGCGCGGCGCACCGCCTCGAACCACTCGAGCGACCAGTCGGCGGCGGCGTCGAGCATCACGCGGGCGTCGGCTGCCAGCACGTGTGTCGACGCGGCGACCTGCTTACCGCGCGCCACGAAGGTCAGCTGCCGGAGCGCCCGCTCGCCCGCCACCTTGGCGATGAAGTGGCGCGTCACCAGGCTGCCGAGCGCGGCGTCGCGCGTGCGCGTCGCGGCGGCGGCGAAGTCCCTGGCCGCCTGCTCGCTGCGGAAGTCCATCACGCCCACGACGCGGAAGCCGTCGGCGGTGGCGAAGACCGAGACGACCGTCGCGGCCGGCGCGGGCATGGTGCCGACGCCCGGCACGATGAGGCGCTTGCCCAGGTTCGCGACCGCGAGGATGGCGATCGGACCCGGCGTCGGGCGGGTCTCGGTGCGGGCGTTCGTGGCCTTCGGATCGCCGACGAGCGTCACGAGGCGCTCCATCCAGCGCGGCCGCGCGGCGACGGGCGTCGCGGGGGGTGTGGGCGCGCCGTTACCGACGCCCGCGTCGGCGGACAGCGCCGCGCCGGGACCGGCATCCGCTGCCGACGCCGGGGGCGCCGCTTCCAGCAGGCCGGGAAGGTGCTCGGGCCGCGCCAGGACGACCCACCCGGCCTCGGGAATCAGGAAGACGCGCGGGTCGTCGCGCAGCACGCCGCCGCCGCGCGTACGCTTGCCGAGCGTGCCGCCCGGCGCGGGCTCCCAGATCACGCGCGGCCGCTTGCCGGTGCCCGCGAGTGTCGCCTTGACCTCGACTTCGGTGCGCACGTGGTGCGCGGCCAGGAACGTCGCGGTGACGTCGGTGACGTCGGGCGTGGCGACGAACAGGAGATCGAAGAGGTCGGCCATCGGCGCCGAGCTGCCCGCGATGATCGTCTGGTAGTCGGGCATCGGCGCGAGGATCCGCTCGATGTGCGCGGCCCACGGCCCGTCGCGCAGGCGATCGAGGCGGAAGGCGATCAGCAGCGCGGCGTCTCCCGGCGCGGCGCCGGGCAGGTCGACCGCGCTGGCCGCAGCGACCTCGGCGTCGTCGAGCGGCCAGGGGATCGCGTCCTCGGCGGGCGGCGGTGTCGCCTCGGACGGCACCTTCGCGACCACCGGGCCGTCGTCGTCCGCCGCGGGCTTCACCGGCGGCGTTGCCGTGGCCGCGTTCGCGCCGTCCTTCGCGTCCTTCGCGCCGTCCGGCGGTGTCTTCGGCCTCGGCTTGCGCTTCGCGACCTTCGCCTCGTCGGCCTTCTCTGCGTTCGACTCCGGCTTCTTCGGCTCCGGCTTCTTCGGCTCGTCTGCCGGCGGCGTCTCGAGCGGCGGTGTGGCGGACGGATCCGCGCTCACGCCCACGATCTCCACCGCGTACTCGCGCCGCGGCAGCGACAGCCCGCCGAAACCCCACCACGACATCACCCAGGCGAGAGCGGCCAGCGCGCCATGCACGAACGCCGAAAGCCCGAGCGCCACCGAGACGCGCCGCGTCGAGCTGTACCGATGGCGGCCGTGCGCAAACACCACGAAATAGATTACGCTGGGCAGTGCGTGAAGATTCAGGATTCTTCCCCTCCCGGGGGCGACCGCCCGCTGACCGAGACGGAGCGCTCACTCGTGGAACGCGCCCGTCACCACGCGTTCGTGCTGTACGAGGGCAAGCAGGTGGCGCACCGCTCGTGCGGGATCGCACTCGCCGAGACGTTCGGGCTGCCTTCGCGGCCGTACCAGGCGCTGCGCCGGGGCGGCATCACCGGTGAGGGGCAGTGCGGCGCCATCAAGGCCGGCGAGCTCATCCTGGGCGAGCTGCTCGGCGATCCGGATCCCGCGGGCAAGGTCACCGATCCGCTGCGCGCCGCCATGCGCTGGTACCAGGCGGCGTGGGCGGTGCGCGTGGACCGCGGCGGCGCTCCCGACATCATCTGCAACTCGCTGGTGCGCCGGTTCGACGACTTCATGGGCCCGGCCCGGCAAAGCTTCTGCACCAGCATCGCCGCCGAAGTGGCCGCGCTCACCGCCGAGGCGCTGCTGCGCCACGGCTTCATGCCCGACGTCCCACCGTTGCCGTCCAAGTAAGAGAGTCAGCCATGGCCATGGGCATCCCCGAGAAGGTCGTTGCGCAGGTGGTGCAAGAAGCCGGCGCCAAGATGTCTGATCCCCGTTACGCGCAGACGCTCGTCGGCTCGTGGGTGCAAGCGCAGCCCGACGCCGCGCGCTACATGAGCGCGAGCGCCAAGGAGCTGGGCGGCGCCGAGGGCGTCGTCAACACCGTGTTCCACTGCGCGCTCATCGGCCAGTGCTTCCTGCGCCACCACGGCCGCAGTGTGCGCTCCATGCGCTTCGCCGAGCTCGACGCGGTCGCGAGCGGCGATCGTGACGAGCGCCTGCGCAAGCTGCAGCCCGCGATCGCGGACTACGTCAGCGCGAACGTCGAGGACGCCGACATGCGCCGGACCGTGTCGCTCATGGCGCTCGCGATGGACTACGTGTTCTGACGACAAGCTCTCGTCGGGGAAGGCCTCGGCGAATTGGATCCGCATCCTCGGCTTTCGCGCGAGCCCTCAGGGGTCCTCGGCAGCGCGGTCGGGTGTCCTACGCCTGCGCGTGCAGCGCGGCCATCTCGTCGACCTTCGCGCGCAGCGCGGCGCGCGCGTCCTCGGGCGCGAGGATCTCGGCGTGGCGCCCGTACTGCAGCACCCAGCCGACCACCCACTCGTAGCCCTCGCAGTCGATCGCGATCTCGCTGCCGCCGTCGGCCAGCTTGGCGACCTTGCCGGCCGGCCAGGTGGCGCCGATGCGCGTGGCCGCGAGCGCGTCGACGCGCACGCGCACGGTCACCGCGTCCGCCGAGGGCACGAACAGGCGCTCGCGCCGGTAGGTCTCGAGATCGAAGCTCTCCGGCACCGTGAAGCTGGCCTGCGTCAGCTCGAGGCGGGAGATGCGATCGACGCGGAAGGTGCGCGTGTCCTGCTTCTTCTGGCAGCGGCCGATCACGTACCAGTTGCCGCCGTGGTGGATGAGGCCGTAGGGCTCGAGGCCGCGGGTCTCGCCGTGGCCGCTCGAGGCCGCGCCGTAGTCGATGATGACCGCGCGCTTCTCGCGTGCCGCGGTCAGCAGCGCACGCAGGTGCTTGGCCTCGACCAGGTCCGCGCCGTCGACGACCGTGCCCTGCGCCAGCTCTTCCGCAGCCCGCGCGTCGGAGCCGAGCGCGGTCAGCAGCTTGCGCTCGGCCGACGCGAGCGCGTCGTCGTAGGGCGCGATGCCGCTGCGGCGCAGCGCGCGCACGCCGAGCAGGAGCGAGCAGCCCTCGGCGGGCGTGAGCCGCAGCGGCCGGGTCAATCGCTGCGCCAGATCGATGTAGACCTTGCCCTGCTCGACGCTGACCAGCAGGTACTCGCCGGGATCGCCGCCGGGCGGACCGACCTGCGTGAGCAGGTCGAGGTCGGTCATGAGCTCCTCGCGGTCGATGCCGAGCTCGCGCGCGAGCGTGTCGATCTTGATGCCGTCGTGGTTGCGCGCCACGTAGGGGACCACGAACAGGAGGCGGCGCAGGCGCGCGGAGAGATCGCTCACGAGTAGCGGCTCCTGACCGCGTCGAGCTCGACGGTCACGCGCGCGCGCAGCGCCGCGGGCGCGCGGACGATGAGCGCGCCCTTGTACTCGAGCACCTTGCTGACCACGAAGTCGCCGTTGGTGCAGCTGAAGCGCACGCGGACGCCGCCGCCGGGCAGAGGGGTGCGCGAGGCGGCGGCGCCGAAGTCCTCGCCGGCGATCGCCGCGGCCGCGGGCAGCACGTCGAGCTCGACGTCCATGGCCGGCTCGTTGGCGAAGGTCCAGGGCGAGCGCGCCGAGTACGCGCGAACGTCGAAGCCGGCGGGCCGCTCGAAGTCGGGCGACTTGGGCTTGGGCGCGACCGTCATGGCGACGCCGAAACGATCGAGCCGGAAGGAGCGGATGTCCACGGCGAGGTGGCAGTGGCCGACCAGGAGCCACTTGTTCTCGCGGCAGACCAGCCCGTAGGGATCGACGTCGCGGCGCTTGATCTCGCCCGTCGACGACGTGGTGTAGTCGAAGGTCAGCCGCTTGCGGTGGCGGATCGCGTGCTCGATCTCGGCCAGGCGCTCGGCCAGGTGCTCGCTGTCGGCGCTGCGCGGGAAGTGCACCAGCACCGGTTCGCGCGGGCGCTCGGCCTGGGCCGCGCCGCCCGGGGTGTCGAGCGGCGGCGGCGCGTCGAAGGCGAGCTTCTTGAGCGCGAGATCGACGACCTCGGCGTAGGTGGTGCCGGGCGCCGCGCGCGCCACCGAGCCAGCGAGCACCAGCGCGGCCACCTCGTCCGCGGTGAGGTGGACCTCGGGCAGCCGGTAGCGGCGCAGGTCGACCACGTAGCCGGGCTCGTCGACCGAGTCGTCCTCGTCGGGCGCGACATAGCGCAGCGGCACGCCCAGCTCGAGCAGGTCAGCCTTGTCGCGCTCGAACGCGCGCAGCCCGGCCTCCTCGTTCTCGGTGCGGTAGGCGCGGAACTGCGCCTTGATCTCGCGGTACGGCACCGGCTGGCGCGCGCCCAGCAGCATGACCACGAGATCGAGCAGCCGCTTCGAGCGATCGTCGCGCGGCGCGCCCTTCGCGGGCTTGAGGTCCTCGGCGCCGTGGGTCGCGTCGGCCGCGCCGGCCGCGCGTGGTCGCTTCGCCGCCTTCTTGGGCTTCTCCCGCCTCGTCGGCACGGCACGAGTCTACGGGACCGGGCACGGATGATCCACAGCGGGTATAGTTCGCGCGGCCCGC
The DNA here is from genome assembly GCA_046595695.1 of Haliangiales bacterium. Classification (GTDB taxonomy): domain Bacteria; phylum Myxococcota_A; class Polyangia; order Haliangiales; family SHYZ01; genus JBKJOI01. The sequence continues at coordinate 7,519 of JBKJOI010000414.1, forward strand.
CATGACTTCCTCCTCCCGGCTCACCGTGTTCGTCAGCTCCACGATCAAGGACTTCGGCCCGGTCCGCCGCGACCTGAAGGCCTGGCTGGAGGGCCGCGGCATCAACGCGCGGCTGTCCGAGCACAACGACTTCCCGGTCGCGCGTGGCGTGCACTCGCACGACGCCTGCCTGGCCGCGATCCCGGGCTCGAACCTGTACGTGCTGCTGGTCGGCGAGCGCTACGGCGGTCGCTACAAGGGCACGCCCAAGTCGATCACCTGGCGCGAGTACGACGAGGCCTTCGGCCACGAGATCCCCATGGTCGCGCTGGTCCTGCGCTCGACCAACGACCAGGCGATCGAGCTGGCCAAGGCGCGCGCCTCGGGCAACGAGGCGCGCCTGACCAAGCTCAAGGAGGAGCTGCCGCGCGACTTCGAGAACGTCGCCAAGCTCATCGACACGCTGCGCAAGGGCCACCGCGACAACTGGATCTACATGGACTGGGACGGCTCGTTGAGCGGCGCGACCGAGATCATCCAGCAGACGCTCAACAACCTCATCTGTGACTACCAGGGGCCGTACCAGGAGCTGGTGCGTGGCGCCCAGCACGCCGCGGCGCGCGCGGCGGCGCTGCGCGACCTGCAGGCGGCGACCTTCGAGCTGTCGTGCTCGGTGGAGCGCGGCGAGCAGCCGGTCTCCGACGCGCTCGGCCGGCTCTTGGCGCTCGCGGCCTCGGCGCGCACCGAGCTGTTCAAGTTCGACGCCGACGACGTCTGGAACCTCATGCTCTACCGCCGTGACGGCGAGATGCTGGTGCCCTGGGTTCGCCACTGCGATCGGCGCATCGAGCGGCAGGAGCGGCGCTGGATGATGGGCGAGGGCCACGTCGGCCTCGCCGCCTCGGCGCGCACCACGCTGATCGCGGGCGACCTGCCGCTCGCCGACGGCTTCGTCTCGGGCAAGGACGCCGACGCGCACAACTACCGCTCGGCGGTCTCGGTGCCGCTGTTCGGCCTGCCGCTTGCGGGCGGGGTGCACGTGCGCAAGGAGAAGGACAAGGAGAAGGACAAGCCGCGGAACGGCGGCAGCACGTCGGACGCTCTCGGAGCGTTCGTCATCACGTCGAGCCGGCTGGACCACTTCCTCGAGCCCCACCAGCCGGAAGTGTTGACCGCCGAGCAGGTGTGTTTCATGTTGAGAACCGTGGCCACGGCAGCGATGCCCAGGGCGGTTGCCGCGGACGGCGCGCGCGAGCTCGCGCTGGTCGCGCGTGACGTGAAGGACGTGAAGGACGTGAAGGATGCCTAAGGCGAAGAAGGTCCAGGCCCCGCGCCGCGGCTACGCCCGGGGCGACGCCGACGCGGTGGCGCGGCTGCTCGCGGTGCTCGCCCGTGACGACGACGCGGCGCGGGCGCGCGCGCTCGACGAGCTGTCGCGCGAGCGCCAGGAGCTGGCCCAGCGCTTCGTCGAGGAGTCGTTGCGCCGCGTGCGCGAGCGGCGCGAGTCGCTGGCGCAGGCCACCGGGCCGGCGCGGCCGGCTCGCTCCGCGGCGTAGCTAACGCGGGCTCGGTCCGCCACGCTCGGGTCAGTAGGCGCGCAGCATCGCGAGCCGCCAGCCCTGCTCCCAGAGCTGGTCGTACTTGGCGCGGAAGTCGGCGTAGCTCCAGCCGTAGACCTGGACCTCGCCCTCGTAGATCAGCCGCCACACCGCGTTATAGCGGACGGCACCGTTCGCGAGCACGTACGGCGCCTGCTCAGCGCCGGCTCGGATCGTACGCTGCGGGTCTGGGACCTGGACAGCCGCGAGGCGGTGACGCTGAGCGGGCACGACGGACCCATCGTCGTGGTCGCGGTCTCGCGAGACGGCGCCTGGCTGGCGAGCGCGAGCGAGGACCGCACGGTGCGGGTGTGGGCGGCGCCACCGCGCGACGGCCTGCCGCTCATCGGTCATGCTGGCTACGTCGGCGACGCGGCCTTTGCTCTCGACGGTGCCGCGCTGGCCAGCGCGAGCGCGGAGGGCAAGGTCTGGCTCTGGGATCTCGCGACGCGCGCCGGGCGCGTGCTGCCGGCACGGCTCTCGAGCGTGACGCGCGTCCTCATCACGACCGACGGGCGCGATGTGGTCTCGGCGGGCTGGGACGGGCGCGTGCACGCCTGGGCGATCGGCGACGCGGCGGGCGGCGGCGTCGCTCCCGTGCGTGTGCTCGCGCAGCACAGGATTGGAACCATCGTGCGGGCGCTCGCCGAGTCGTCCGACGGCCGCACGATCGCCTCCGCCGACGACGCCGGGCACATCCAGCTGACCGATCGCAAAAGCGGCGCGGTCCGCGTGCTCGATGACCACGAGGACTCGGTGTTCGCGGTCGCCTGGTCCCCGGACGGCCGCACCCTGATCTCGGGGTCGGAGGACCGTAGCCTGCGCCGCTGGGACGTGGCCTCGGGGCACGCGCAGGTGCTGGCGACGCTGGGCAATACCGTGTGCTGCGTGGCCGTCTCGGCGGACGGTCCCTGGATCGCAGCCGCGGGTTACGACGGCTCGATCGTCATCGCGGCGGCGGGGAACGGGGCGGCCAGCACGCCGACGCAGGTGATCGCGGGGCACGCGGGCCGGATCCAATCCATCGCCCTCTCCCCCGATGGCCGCCTGCTCGCCAGCTCCGGTCAGGAGGGCGTGATCAAGCTGTGGGACGTGACAGGGATCGCGGCGGGCAGCACCGACCCGGAGCGCGTGCTCGTCGGCCACGAGGGACTGGTGCGGCGCGTGGCGTTCGCGCCCGCCGGCGATCTGCTCGCGTCAGCGAGTGACGATCGGACCGTGCGGGTCTGGGACGTGTCCGCCGGCGCAGCGCGGGTGCTACTCGGTCACCCCAGCGGCGTGCTCGTCGTCGCCTTCAGCCCGCGCGGGGACACCCTGGTCTCCGGCGGTTACGAGGGCGCGCTGCGCGTGTGGCGCAGCTTCCGCCCCGAGCCGCTCGACGATCTGGGCGTCTGGCTGACGCGCCAGACGAGCGAGGTCAGCGAGGCGCCAGGCGGCACCAGGCGCTGAACAGCCCCTACGGGACGCGTCCTGCCGACGGCGCGCTGTTCTGCGGGCTGGCGTCGCGCGTCAGCCGGAGCTGCTGGCCACCGCCCGCGGGCATCGCGTACAGCTCGACCTCGAAGTCCTTCTGCGCGTCGCGCGTCGAGGTGAAGTACACGCGCTTGCCGTCGGGCGAGTAGCAAGGATCGTCGGCGACGCCGGGATCGCGGGTCAGCCGGGTGACCGCGCCGCTCGCGAGGTCGAGCGCGTAGATGTCCAGGTCGGCGGCGTCGTCCTCGCTGCGCGCGTCGCGGTTGGAGGCGAACACGACCGTCTTGCCGTCGGGCGCGAACGCGGGCCGCAGATCGCGCACCCAGGCCGCGGCGCGCCCCGGCCGCGTCAGCCGGCGTAGCCCGTTGCCGTCGGTCCCGATGATCCACAGGCCGGTGCCCTCGCCCTCGCTGCGGTCGGCGGAGAACACCAGCCAGGCGCCGTCGGGCGACCAGGCGGGCGCGCCCACCTGCGCGGCCGCGGCGTCCTTGCCCTCGAGGATTAGGCGCGGTGCCGCGCCGCCGTCGAAGTCGAGCACGTGCAGATCGCGGCGCTCGCCCGCCCGGCCGCGCACGAACGCCAGCTTGCGGCCGTCGGGCGCCCAGGCCGGGTCGGCGTCTCCGTCGCCCTTGCCATCGGTGACCGGGCGCGCGCCGCTGCCGTCCACGGCGGCCACGTACAGCCGCGCCGCGCCGCCCTGGCGGGTCGCCCACGCGATCGCGTCGCCGTGCGGGCTGTAGGCGGGCGTCTCGTCGGCGGCGCGCGCGCCGCGCTGTGTGACGCGGGCGGGCTCGCCGCCGCCGTGCGGATCGAGGAGGAAGATCGAGCCGGCGCGCAGGTAGGCGATGCGCTCGCGCGGATCGTCGGCGGGCTCGAGAGGCGTCTCGCCGGTGGCATCGGTGACCGTGCGGTCGGGCGGCGGCGGCGCGGTCTCGTCCTGCTTGTGCGCGGTGGTCGTCGAGCTGATCGGTGCCGCCGAGCTGGCGCAGGCGGCGAGCAGGAGGGCGCAGCCGACGAAACGAAGGCGCGCGCCGGGTGCAGGGCTTCGCATGCGGCGCAGCGTACACCACGGGTGCGCCAGGTTTTTGGCGCCCGCGCGCCGCGATGCTAAGTTGACCCATGCGAAGAGCCCTTGTTAGCTCGGTCCTGGCGCTGGTGGTGTGGGTCACGCTCGCGGTGGCGCCGTGCGCCGCGCGCGCCGATGGTGGCCCGTTCGGGCTCGGGCTCATCATCGGATCGCCCACCGGCATCTCGCTCAAGTACTACCTGGGCGGCTCGAGCCACGCGATCGACGGCGCGATCGGCTTCTCCTTCCTGGGCGCCGACGGCCTGCACCTGCACGCCGACTACCTGTGGCACCCGTTCATGCTCGTGCAGGATCCGGCGTTCAACCTGCCGCTCCACTTCGGCATCGGCGCGCGCATCCTCGATCACGATCGCGGCAACAACGACGATGACGACGACCTCCACGTCGGCGTGCGCGCCCCGGTCGGCGTGACCTTCGACTTCACGGAGGTGCCGCTCGACGTGTTTCTCGCGATCGCGCTCATCCTCGACTTCCATGGCGACCACAACCGCAACAACGACGACGACGATTCGATCGATCTCGACCTCAACGCGGGCGTCGGCGTCCGCTACTACTTCTAGCGGCGGCCTGCCGACGTGGCGGCGCGCAGCACGCCGGCTCTGCTCGCGACCACCGACGACGGCGTGCGGCTCGCGCTCGAGCGCTTCGCGCCCGCCGGCCCACGCCGCGCGGTCGCGCTGCTCACCCACGCGATGATGGCGCGCGGCGCGTACCTGGCGCGCTTCGCCGAGGAGCTCGCGCGCCACGGCGTCGAGTCGTACGTGCTCGACTTTCGCGGCCACGGCAAGAGCGTGCCGCCGCGCGCGCGCCGCGGCCCCGGCTGGTGCTTCGACGACCTGGTGCGCCGCGATCTCCCCGCCGCGGTTACCGCTGTATCGAACGCGACGGGCGTTACGCCTGCCGAGCTTGCGTACGTCGGGCACTCGCTCGGCGGGCTCGCTGGTCTGGCCGCTTTCGGCTCCGGTGAGGTGCCTGCACCGCGGCGCCTGGTTCTCGTTGCCGTGAACGTGTGGACACGCCCACGTGGTGTGCGGTTACTCGCGAGCGTGGCCTTCGTCACATCGGCGCGGATCGCGGGGCACGTGCCAGCGCGGCGGTTGCGCTTCGGCAGCGATGACGAACCGCGCGGCTATGTGGACCAGTTCACGAGCTGGCTGTGGCGTGGCTTCAGCACGCGTGACGGCAGCGATTACCGCGCGCTCTTGCCACGCGTCACGTCGCCGACGCTCGCGCTCGTCGGTGAGGGCGACTGGATGTGTCGGCCCGCGGACACGCGTGCGTTTCTCGCGCAGGTGCCTTCGCTGCGCACGCGCTGCATTGGCCGCGTCCACGGCGACGCTTTGGACCCCAACCATTTTCAGCTGCTCACGGACTCGCGCCTCAGAAGTGTGTGGCACGACACGGCAGAGTTCGTCGTCAGCTGAGCCGCGCGCGCATGCTCGTGAGCTTGGCTTACCCCATGCAAGGTCCAGGAACATGGGTAGTCGAAACGCATTCAGATGGGTTGGAATCGCCGCGCTGGCGACTTCTGTGATGGTCGCTGCGCCCGCGAGCGCCTGGGCGATCGGCTTTGGCGCCGAGGTCGGCCGGGTCGAGGTACGCTCGGGCGCCGACGGCACCTCGACAGGTGTCTTTGGTCGCCTCGGGCTCATCGGGCCCCTGCAGCTCGAGCTCGATCTCGCGAAGACCGACTTCGACGAGCAGACGCGCAGCGACACGCGCTTCGGCGCCGGGCTGCGCCTCGAGATCATCCACATCGGCCGCTTCATCCCGGCGGTGATGGCGGGCGTCGGCATCATCAAGGTCGACGCGCCGGGCTGGCAGGGCGAGCTCGACTACACCGAGCTGGGCGTCGGCCTGGTCTTCGAGCTGACCCGGAACGTGCGGCTCGAGGCCGACTTCCGCTGGGGCGACGTCTCGGTCCTCGAGGCCACGAACGACCCGGACGAGGTGCCGCGCGCGGTCATGCCCGAGGCGGGCGACGACTCGTACCGCGCCGGCCGGCTCGGCGTGTCGATCGCGTTCTGACGCCTCACGGGCGCGCCATCTCAGGCCGGATGCTTCGTCGTCGTCGCGTCCTGGATGCGGCGCGCCAGCCAGGTCCAGCGCAGCTTGGTGTCGTCGTTGCGCACCGCCAGGCTGAGCGCCTTCTTGGAGCCCACCAGCACCACGAGCTGCTTGCCGCGCGTGATCGCCGTGTAGAGCAAATTTCGCTGCAGCAGCATGTAGTGCTGCGTCACCAGCGGCACGACCACCGCGGCGTACTCCGAGCCCTGCGACTTGTGCACCGAGAGCGCGTACGCGTGGGTGAGCTGGTCCAGCTCGGTGATCGCGTACGAGACCAGGCGGCCGTCGATCTCGACGCCCACCTGGCGGCCGTCGTCGTCACCGCCGCCGCCGGTGTCGATGGCGACGATGCGACCGACGTCGCCGTTATAGACCTCCTTGTCGTAGTCGTTGCGCAGCTGGATGACCTTGTCGCCAACGCGGAAGGCGCGCGCGCCGCGGGCGACCTCGGGCAGGCCGGGCTGCGCCGGGTTGAGCCGCTCCTGCAGCGCCAGGTTCAGGTTCTGCGCGCCCACGTCGCCGCGGTGCATGGGCGCCAGCACCTGCACGTCGTTCACCGGATCCAGGCCGAAGCGGCGCGGGATGCGCTCGGCGACGACCTCGACGATCGTCGCCAGCGCCTCGGTCGGCTCGTCGCGCTCGATGAAGAAGAAATCAGTGCCCAGCGCCGCGGCCACCGCCAGGTCGGGCAGCTCGCCGCGGTTCACGCGGTGCGCGTTGACCACGATCTGCGAGGACGCGGCCTGGCGGAAGATCTCGGTCAGGCGCACCACGGTGGCGCGCTTCGACGTGATCATGTCGGCGAGCACCCGGCCCGGGCCCACCGAGGGCAGCTGGTCGACGTCGCCGACCAGCACCAGCTGCGCGTGCGAGGGCACGGCGGCGAGCAGGCTGGCGAACAGCGGCACGTCGACCATCGAGGTCTCGTCGATGATGACGATGTCGGCGTCGAGCGGGTTCTGCGCGCTGCGCTCGAAGCCGCCCTTCTGCGGGTTGAACTCGAGCAGGCGATGGATGGTGCGCGCGGGCCGCTCGGTGGTCTCGGTCAGCCGCTTGGCCGCGCGCCCGGTCGGCGCCGCGAGCACGATCTTGCGCGCCTTCTTCTCGAGGATGCGGATGATCGCGTTCACGATGGTGGTCTTGCCGACGCCGGGGCCGCCGGTGATCACGACCAGCTTGTCGCGCACCGCAGCGATGACGGCCTCGCGCTGCTGCGCCGCGAGCGCGATCGAACGGTCCTTCTCGAACCAGACCAGCGCGCGCTCCATGTCGACCTGGATGGGCACCGACTTCGTGGCGAGCAGCCGCGCCACGCCCTGGGCGCACGCGACCTCGGTCTCCCACATGGCGTGCAGCGACAGACAGTCGCCGCGGTCGCCCAGCTCCTCGCGCACCAGGCGTTGGGCCGCGACCAGGCGATCGATGGCCGGACGCACGATGTCCTCGCCGACCTCGAGCAGCTTCTCGGCGTCGGCCAGCACCTCGTGCTCGGGCGCGTGCATGTGGCCGTCGTCGACGAGCTCGCCGAGCACGTGCAGGAGGCCAGCCTCGGCGCGCGCCGCCGAGGTCTTCTCGATGCCCAGGTTGCGCGCGACCATGTCGGCGGTCTTGAAGCCGATGCCCCAGACGTCGATGGCCAGCCGGTAGGGGTTCTCGCGCACGATGCCGAGCGCGGCGGCGCCGTACTTCTTGTAGATGCGCACCGCGAAGGCGGTCGAGATGCCGTGGCCCTGCAGGAAGACCATGACGTCTTGCACCTCGCGCTGCGTCTTCCATTCGCCGCGGATGCGCTCGGCGCGCACGCGCCCGATGCCCTCGACCTCGGTGAGCCGGGTCGGGTCCTGCGCGATGATCTCGAGCGTGCGCATGCCGAACTTGCCGACGATGCGCCGGGCCAGCTCGGGCCCGATGCCCGGCACCATGCCGCTGCCCAGGTACTTCTCGATGCCCGCGACCGTGGACGGCGTCATGGTCTGGTACGAGGCGACCTGGAACTGCTCGCCGAACTTCTTGTCGATGATCCAGCCGCCGTGAAGGCGGAGCTCAGCGCCCTCCTTGATGCCGAGCAGGTTGCCGACAATCGTCACCAGCGACTCGATGCGCACGCCGCGGCTGACGCGCAGGCGCGCGACCGTCCACTGCGTCTCGGCGTTCTGGTAGACGAGGCGCTCGAGCGTGCCCTCGAGCGTCTCGGTGGGAGCGGGTGGCGGCGGCGGCGGGCTCACGGCTCGCCTTCGGCCACCGACGGCGCCTGCAGGAGGGCCAGGTTCTTGGCCGCCGCGCCCATGCGCGTCTTCTGCCCGACGCGGCGGGCGCGCCAGACCAGGCCGTGCGGCGTCACCGTGGGCGGCGCGAACGGCGAGACCACGGTCTCGTAGCCCGCGGCCTCGAGTCGCAGGGTGCGCTCCGCGTCGACCATGGCCTGCACGAAGCGGCGCCTGACCGAGGCGTGGCGCGGCACGCCCAGCGCGTTGGCGCTCGCGCGCGCGCGGCGTGCCGCCGGGATCGAGTCGTTGATGCAGCAGGGCGCGAGCAGGAGGTGGTGCGCGCGTGTCGACACGGTGCGCGCGATGACCCAGTCGGAGGCCTCGCCGCAGGCGTGCAGCGCGACCACCACGTCGGGCGCGAGCGGCCAGAGCGCCGCGTCGCTCACGTCGCCGCAGGCCCACTCGAAGCGCACGCCCGGCGTGCTCTCCAGCACGCGCGCCGAGGCCTGGCGGGCAGTCTCCAGCCGGATCGGCTCGCGCTCGATCACCACGATGCGCGCGCGCCGGCCGAGCGGCGCGAGCACGAGCGGCCCGGCCAGCAGGCCCACGTAGGCCTTGCCCGCCGCCGCGTCGATGAGCGTCAGCTCACGCGCCGAGCCGCCCGCGCACCCACGCACCGCGCGGTCGAGCTCCTCGAGCAGCCCACACAGCTCGCGCGCCTTCTTGCGCGCCTCGTTGCGCAGCGTGGTCCCGTCGACGCCGACGAACAGCCGGTGCAGCCATGCCTCCACGTCGGCGACCTGGATTGTCGTCGTCGTCATTCAGCTCCGCGGGCGGCGCATACCTGGTCGCACGAGCCGGAAGAGCACCACGAACGGCGCGCCGACGCCAGCGCCACGCGCGCCCGGGGCCTGCAGGCGGCGAAGGCGAGCCCGGCTGTGACACGTGTCGTGAGCCACCTGTCGCAGGTGTGACAGGTGGCCGGTCACGACCACACAGATTGCCTAGGCAACTTGTATAGACAATGCGCGAGAACGGCTGGGTTACTGGAACCCGTCCAGCGAGAGCGCAGCAAATCAATGGTCGAGAGTTAGCCATATCGACGAAATGGCTATGTGCCAATGCGCCATTGACGCGATCTCGAGGTAACCCAGCCCACCAACCAGAGGAGCGGAACTCTTTCGGGCCTCGCTCCGAAGTGGTCTTACCGATTGTCGCGAGACGCGGCGCCGTGCCGTCGTGGGCAGCGCAGCGCGAGCCGACGCTCCGACGGTGCGCAGCGCCGACACGACGAACCGGTGCGGACGCGGAGAGACCGCGTGGCGCGGGCACGCGCGATCCGTCCGTACGTTGGAGCACCAAACGAACGCAGCCAGCGGCATGCGCTCGCAGCATCCCGCCGGCGCACCGGTGATCGGGGTCACGCGCCGGAGTCCGACGGGCATGATATCTGCTTCTCGCGAGTTGGCAGTTGCGTATTAGCAATTAAGAATGGCGACTGCGCTGCGACTGCCGTTGCCACTGCGGATGAACTGTCCAGTATTTGAACGACCCATTCGGCCGCTCTTGCCGGCCCGCGAAAAAGAATCGAGCCCACAGCGATGAGCCAGCATCCATCGACCTTCGTCGACGTCCTGCGCGACAACGCCGCCCGCAGCCCCGAGCGCCGCGCCTACACCTTCCTGCAGGGCGACGCCGAGACCGCCGTCCTCACCTACCAGGCGCTCGACGTGCGCGCCCGCGCGATCGGTGCGCTGCTGCAGGCCCAGGGTCTCACCGGCCGGCGCGTCCTGCTGCTCTACGCGCCCGGGCTGCAGTTCATCGAGGCCTTCCTGGGCTGCCTCTACGCCGGTGCCATTGCGGTTCCCGCCTATCCACCCGACCCGGGTCGGCTGGAGCGCAGCTTGCCGCGCTTCCGCGCGATCGTGGAGGACGCGCAGGCGGACGCCGCGCTCACGGTCACGCCCATCCTCTCGCTGCTGCAGGCGGCCACCGCGCAGTTCCCCGACCTGAAGCAGCTCACGTGGCTAGCCAGCGACGGCGCCGGCGACGCGCTGGCCGACGGATGGCGCCGCCCCGAGATCGACGGCGACACGCTCGCCTTCCTGCAGTACACGTCGGGCTCCACCTCGACGCCGAAGGGCGTCATGGTTTCGCATCGCCATATCCTGAACAACGAGCACGTCATTCAGGAGGCATTCGGACACACGTCCGAATCCACGATCATGGGCTGGCTGCCCTTCTATCACGACATGGGGCTGATCGGTAACATCCTCCAGCCCGCGTTCCTGGGCAGCTCGTGCTACCTCATGTCGCCGCTCGAGTTCCTGCAGCGGCCGCTCGGCTGGATGCGTGCCATCAGCACGTACCGTGCGGTCACGAGCGGCGGCCCGAACTTTGCCTTCGATCTGTGCGTGCGCAAGCTCAAGGGCGCCGGCGAGCTCGGTCTGGATCTGAGCGCGTGGCGGGTCGCCTTCAACGGTGCCGAGCCGATCCGGCCGGAGACGCTACGTCGCTTCACCCAGGCGTTCGCGCCCTACGGGTTCGACGCGCGCGCCTTCTATCCCTGCTACGGCCTGGCCGAGAGTACGCTGTTCGTCACCGGCGCCCGACGCGGCGAGGGCGCCGCGATCTCTTCCTTCGACGTCGACGAGCTGCAGCGCGGCCAGGCGGCCCCGGCCACCCAGGCGGCACCCCGGCGCGAGCTGGTCGGCTGCGGCGCGACCTTCGCTGGCCACGACTGCCGCATCGTCGATCCCGAGACGCGGCAGCCCGCGGCTCCGGGCACGGTCGGTGAGATCTGGGTCGCCGGTCCGAGCGTGGTCTCGGGCTACTGGCGGCGCCCCGAGGACACGACCGAGACCTTCGGCGCGACGCTCGCGGGTGGCGACGGCACGACCTACCTGCGCACCGGCGACCTCGGCTTCGTCCACGGCGGCGAGCTCTTCGTCACCGGCCGGCGCAAGGACGTCATCATCGTGCGCGGCCGCAACCACTACCCGCAGGATCTCGAGGAGACCGCGCAGGCCGCCTACCCGGGCCTGCGGCCGGGCTGCTGTGCCACCTTCTCCGTCGACGGTGACGGCGAGGAGCTGGTGGTCGTGGTCCAGGAGGTCGGCGCCGGCTTCGACGGCAAGATCGTCGAGGCCGCCGGCGCGATCCGGCGCGCCATCGTGCAGGCGCACGAGCTGCAGACCTACGCGGTCGTGCTGCTCGCCCAGGGCACGCTGCCCAAGACCTCGAGCGGCAAGATCCAGCGCCGCGCCTGCCGGGCCGCCTACCTGAACGGCACCCTCGACAGCGTGGCGCAGAGCGTCCAGCGCAGTCCGGCCGGCGCCACGCCGCTGGCGACCGAGCTGCCCAGCCTCGCCGAGCTGGCGACCCTGGCGCCGGCCGAGCGGCAGGAGCGCATCGGTCAGTTCGTGCTCGGGCTGGCCACCCAGACGCTCGACGTGCCGACCGGCTTCCTCGATCCGTCGCGGCCGCTCGCCGAGCAAGGCCTCGACTCGCTGCGCGCCATCGAGCTCAAGCACGAGCTCGACGCCCGCTTCGGCGCCGATCTCTCGATTGCCGACCTGCTCGGCGGCCTGTCGATCACGCAGCTCGCGACGCGCATGGCCGAGCACGAGCCGGCGGCGGTCGAAGCGCCGGCCGCGGCGCCGGCGCAGACCGAGTTCCCGCTGTCGTACGGGCAGCGTGCGCTCTGGTATCTGCACCAGCTCGCGCCCGACAGCGTGGCCTACAACATCTGCGCCGCGGTGCGGCTCGCGCCGGGCCCGGATCTCGGGGCGCTCGGGCAGGCCTTCACCACGCTCGTCGAGCGTCATCCGGCGCTGCGCACCACCTACGCCGCGCGCGACGGCGTGGCCTACCAACGCATCCTGCCGGCGGGCGAGCAGCCGCTGCGCGTGCTCGACGCCTCGGCCTGGGACGACGCCCAGCTCGCCCAGGCCCTCGAGAGCGAGGCCTACCAGCCCTTCGATCTCGAGCACGGGCCGATCCTGCGCGTCACGCTGTTCGGCCGCGGCAGCAGCGACGCGGTGCTGCTCATCGCCGTGCACCACATCGCCGCCGACTTCTGGTCGCTCGAGACCATGGCGAGCGAACTCGGTCGGCTCTACGAGGCGGCGGCCGCGGGCAAGCCGTGCCCGCTCGCGCCCGCGTCGGGAACCTACGAGACCTTCGTGAACTGGCAGGCGCGCCTGCTCGACAGCGAGAAGGGCGGCGAGCACCTGCGCTACTGGCTGAACGAGCTGGCGGGCGCGCCCACGGTGCTCGCCATCCCGACCGACAAGCCGCGGCCGGTCTCGCCGTCGTACCGCGGGGCCTCGGCGCCGTTCGTGGTGCCGGCCGACGTCGCGCAGGGGCTGCGGGGGCTCGCCGAGCGCGAGGGCACGACGCTCTTCGCCGTGCTGCTCGCCGCCTACCAGCTGTTCCTCGGCAAGTACGCGCTGCAGGACGACGTGCTGGTTGGTGCGCCCATGGCGGGGCGGAGCCGCAAGGAGCTCGCGCCGCTGGTCGGCTACTTCGTCAACTCGGTGGTCTTCCGCGGCCGGCTCGGCGACGACCCGAGCTTCCGCACCCACCTGCAGCGCACGCGGCGCGCGGTGTTCGACGCGCTCGAGCACCAGGATACGCCGTTCCCGCTGCTGGTCGAGGCGCTCAAGCCGCACCGCGACGCCGGCCGCTCACCGCTCTTCCAGGCGATGTTCTCGCTGCAGAAGGCGCGCGACAAGGCGGTGCGCGCGCTCGCCGCGGTCGCGCTCGGCGCCACCAGCGACCCGGTGAAGTGGGACACCCTCACGCTCGAGGGCCATCCGCTGCCGCGCCGGGTCGCGCAGTTCGATCTCGCGCTCGAGATGGCCGAGGCCGGCGACACGCTGCTCGGCTCGCTCGAGTACGGCGAGGACCTGTTCCACGCCGAATCGGCGGCGCGCATGGCGGCCCAGCTCGTGGTGCTGCTGCGCAACATCGTGGCCGCGCCTGACGCGAAGGTGCGCTCGCTCTCCTTCGTCTCGGCCGACGAGGCGCACACGCAGCTCCAGGTCTGGAATGGCACGGAGCGACCGTCCGAGCCGGCGGCCACGGTGGTCGAGCTGTGGCAGCGGCAGGTCGTGGCGCAGCCCGGCGCGCTCGCGCTCGTGGCCGGCGAGGTCCGGCTCACCTACCAGCAGCTCGACGAGCGAGCCGCCGCGCTGGCGGGCCGGCTGCGCGCCGCCGGCATCGGCGCCGGGTCGTCGGTCGCGCTGTTCCTGCCCCGCTCGGTCGACATGATCGTGGCCGTGCTCGGCGTGCTCCGCGCGGGTGCCGCCTACGTGCCGATCGATCCGACCACGCCCAAACAGCGTATCGCTTACGTGGTCGAGGACAGCGGCGCTGCGGCACTGATCACCCATCTGGCGCAGACGGAAAAGCTGCCCCGGCTGGACTGCCCGATCCAGTTCGTCGACGAGATCGACGGCCGGCGAGGTGGCGCCGTGAAGGACACGAGCGCGCCGTTCACCTGCCCGGCGAGCGCCGACACCGCCGCGTACGTGATCTACACCTCGGGCACGAGCGGGCGGCCCAAGGGCGTCACCGTGCTGCACCGCAACCTGGTGCACTACGTGACCTGCGCCGCCGAGGCGTTCGGCATCAGCCACGGCGACCGCGTGCTGCAGTTCGCGTCGCTGGCCTTCGATACCTCGGTCGAGGAGATCTTCACCACCCTGACCGGTGGCGGCACGCTGGTGCTGCGCGACGACGCCATGCTCGACTCGGCGGCGACCTTTCTGGCGCGCTGCGGGGCGCAAGGCATCAGCGTGCTGGACCTGCCGACCGCGTACTGGAACGAGCTGGTCGCGTCGGCCTCGGGCGCCGACTGGGCGCAGGCCACCGCGCTGCGGCTGGTCGTCATCGGCGGCGACAAGGTCACCGTCGACCGCCTGCGTCGCTGGCACGAGATCGTGGGCGCGCGGCTGCAGCTCCTCAACACCTACGGCCCCACCGAGGCGACCATCGCCGCCACCGTCGAGGACCTGACCCACGTCACGGCCGACGAGCTCGCGGCCATGAGCGAGGTCTCGATCGGCCGGCCGTTCCCGAACTGCCAGGCGTACATCCTGGACGCCGAGCTGCGGCCGGTGCCGGTCGGCGCTCCGGGCGAGCTCTACATTGGCGGCGCGGGGGTCGCGGATGGGTACCGGAACGCGCCCGAGCTGACCGCGTCACGCTTCGTGCTCGATCCGTTCGCCAAGGCGCCGGGCGGCCGGCTCTACCGCACCGGCGACAAGGTCCGCTACCTGAGCGGGGGCCGCATCCAGTACCTGGGCCGACTCGATCAGCAGATCAAGATCCGCGGCTACCGCGTCGAGCTGGGCGAGATCGAGACCACGCTCGCCGCCTATCCCGGCGTGCGCGCGGTGGCGGTGGTCGCCGACGCCGCGGAGCTCGCCGAGCCGCGCCTGATCGCGTACCTCGAGCACGCGCAGCCCGCACAGCTGTCAGCCGGCGCGCTGCGCGCCTTCGTGAAGGAGCGCCTGCCCCACTATATGGTGCCGTCGATCCTCGTCGGGCTGCCGGCGCTGCCCATGTCGTCGAGCGGCAAGATCGATCGGCAACGCCTGCCGCGCCCGCATCCCGGCATCACCTTGCGCGACGAGAATCACGTCTCGGCGAGAAATGCGCTCGAGGCGCGGATGACCGACGTGTGGAAGCGCGTACTCAAGGTCGACCAAGTGGGCGTGCACGACAACTTCTTCGACCTGGGCGGTCACTCGCTGCTCCTGCCGGTGCTGCTGAGCGAGATCCGCAAGGAGTTCGACCGCGACGTCGCGATGGTCACGCTCCTCGAGAAGCCCACGATCAGCGCGAGCGCCGAGCTGTTCGGGCAGGTGGAAGTCGCGGGCGACGCGGTCGTCGAACGCGGCAAGCAACGTGCCTCGCGGCTGCGCGAGCTGGCCATCCAGAAACGGCGGAAGCCGTGAGTCAGGACCGAACCATGAACGATGCAGACCAGAACGTGATCGAGAACGCGGCCGAGAACACGATCGACAACGCCGCCGACCCCCAGCTGCCCGAGCTCGCGATCGCGATCGTGGGCGTCGCGGGCCGCTTCCCGGGCGCCGACACCGTCTCCGAGCTGTGGTCCAACCTGGTGAACGGCGTCGAGTCGATCCGCGCCTTCTCCGCCGACGAGCTGCTCGCGCTCGGCGTCGATCCCGAGCTGGTCGCCTCGCCCGGCTACGTGCCGGCGGCGGGCGTGCTGGCGGACGTGAAGGGCTTCGACGCGGCGTTCTTCGGCTACTCGCCGCGCGAGGCCGAGCTCATGGATCCGCAGCACCGCGTGTTCCTCGAGTGAGCATGGTCGGCGCTCGAGGACGCCGCCATCGTGCCCGAGCGCGCCAGCGGCACCGTGGGCGTGTTCGCCGGCTGCGGTCCGGCCAGCTACCTCATCTTCAACCTCGTGCCGCACCCCGAGCTGATGGCACCCGAGAACCTGTTGTCGCTCATGAACGGCAACGACAAGGACTCGCTGGCCACGCGGGTCGCCTACAAGCTCAACCTGAAGGGGCCCGCGTTCACCATCCAGACCGCGTGCTCGACCTCGCTGGTCGCGGTCCACGTGGCCTGCCAGAACCTGCTGAGCGGGCAGTGCGACGTCGCGCTCGCCGGCGGCGTCACCGTGATGGTGCCCGAGCGCACCGGCTACCTGTTCCAGAAGGGCGAGATCGCGTCGCCCGACGGCCACTGCCGCGCCTTCGACGAGCGCGCCGAGGGCACCGTGTTCAGCAGCGGCGCGGGCACCGTGGTGCTCAAGCGCCTCGAGGACGCGGTCGCCGACGGCAACCACATCTACGCCGTGATCCGCGGCTCGGCGATCAACAACGACGGCTCGCAGAAGATCGGCTTCACGGCGCCGAGCATCGAGGGCCAGGCCGAGTGCATCGCTATGGCCCACGGCATGGCCGGCGTCGAGGCGCGCTCGATCTCGTACGTCGAGGCGCACGGCACCGGCACGTCCATCGGCGATCCCGCCGAGATCCACGGGCTGTGCCGCGCCTTCGGCGTCGACCAGCCGGATCGCCAGTACTGCGCCATCGGCTCGCTCAAGACCAACATCGGCCACCTGGACACCGCGGCGGGCGTGGCTGGGCTCATCAAGACCGCGATCGCCCTCGACCGGCGCGTGCTGCCGCCCAGCCTGCACTTCGAGCGCGCCAACGCGCAGATCCGCTTCGAGGACACGCCGTTCTTCGTGAACGACCAGCTGCGCGTGTGGCCGCGCGAGCACGGACCGCGGCGGGCGGGCGTGAGCTCGTTCGGCATCGGCGGCACCAACGCGCACGTCGTGCTGGAGGAGGCCCCGGGACGCGCCGTGTCGGCGGCCCGGCCGCTCGAGCTGCTGCCCATCTCGGCGCGCACGCCGGCGGCGCTCGCGCAGGTGGCTGCGCGCCTGGCCGCGCACCTCGAGGTCACGCGCGTGCCGCTCGCCGACGTCGCGCACACGCTCCAGGTGGGGCGCCGCGCGTTCCCGTGCCGGGCGACCGTAGTCTGCAAGGACCGGGGCAGCGCGATCGAGGCGCTGCGCGAGGTCGGGCCGGCCGAGCGGCTGGACGGCGCCGCCGACGGCGTCGTGTTCATGTTCCCCGGGCAGGGCAGCCAGTACGCGGGCATGGCGCGCGACCTGTACCGTGAGCTGCCGGTGTTCCGCGCGGCGCTCGACGAGTGCGCGCGGCTGCTCGAGCCGCACCTGGGCCAGGATCTGCGCGAGCTGCTCTTCCGCGCCGGCACTGACGAAGGCGAGAGCGAGCCCGTGCACGCGTCGCCGCTCGATCGCACCGAGGTGACGCAGCCGGCGCTGTTCGCGGTCGAGTACGCGCTCGCGCAGCAGTGGCTGGCGTGGGGCGTGCGTCCTGCCGCGCTGGTCGGGCACAGCGTCGGTGAGTACGTGGCGGCGTGCCTCGCCGGCGTGTTCTCGCTGGCCGACGGCCTGCGCCTCATCGCGGCGCGCGGGCGGCTCATGCAGGCGACGGCCCGCGGCGGCATGCTCGCGATCTCCGCGTCGGCCACCGAGGTGGAGGCCTGGCTGGGCCCCGCGCTCGAGTTGGCCGCGGTGAACGGTGCCCGGCAGTGCGTCGTGGCCGGACCGCGCGAGGCGATCGAGGCGCTGCACGCCCAGCTCGAAGAGCGGCGCGTCGTCGCGCGCCTCCTGCCCACCGAGCGAGCGTTCCACTCGCGGCTCATGGAGCCGATCCTGGCCGCGTTCGAGGCCGAGGTGGCGCGCACGCCGCTGTCGGAGCCGAAGCTCCGGCTGGTCTCCAACCTGACCGGCCTGTGGATGACCGCGGAAGAGGCGACCTCGCCGCGCTACTGGGCGCAGCACCTGCGCGGCGCGGTCAGGTTCGCCGACGACGTGCGCTGCCTGGCCGAGGGCGGCGGCAAGCTGTTCATCGAGGTCGGCCCGGGGCGCGCGCTGAGCGGCCTGGTTCGTGCGAGCTTCGCGTCGCCCGACGACGGCCTCACGGTGACGTCGCTGCTGCCGCCGCAGGCGAGCCTCGGCGAGCACCAGGGCCTGCTCGGCGCGCTCGGCCGGGTCTGGGCGTGCGGCATCGATGTCGACTGGAGCGCCGTGAACGCGGCGTCGCCGGCCCGGCGCGCGCCGCTGCCGGCGTACCCGTTCGAGCGGCAGGAGTACTGGATCGCTCCGCCCGCGCGGCGCAGCGAGGCGCGCGCGGGCCTGGCGCCCTCGCCCAGCCTGGCGGCGCTGCTCGGCAGCGAGGTGAAGCCGAGCGCCGCGCCGGTCGCGGTGCGGGCGCGCCACAAGCGTCCGGCCCTCGCGGTGGCCTACGCGCCGCCGCGCGACGACCTCGAGCGGCAGCTCGGCGACCTCTGGGAGGACCTGCTGGGCGTCGCCGGGATCGGGATCGACGACAGCTTCTTCGATCTGGGCGGCGACTCGCTCATGGCGGTGCGGCTGGTGGCGCGGATCCGCGAGAGCCTCGAGGTCGAGGTGGACGTGCGGGCGCTGTTCGACAGCGCCACCATCACGCGGCTCGCCGCGCGGGTGCGTGAAGGCCTCGAGGGCGCGGGACGGGAGCGCGAGCTGAGCCACCTGATGGAGCTGGTCGAGCATCTGTCCGATGAGGAAGCCGAGGCGATGATCGCCAAGTGGCACGACGGGCCAAAACTGGCCACGTCTTCGGGAGGGAAGGCGCGGGGGGCCGAGACAGCCGAGTCATGATCCGACGGTGACGCGGGCGTGGCGGCCGGTGGCCGCGCGTCGTGCCCGTCGCTGAAGCAACTGATACTGATCGTCGACCACGCTGCGTAGCCGCGTGGCCCGCGATCTCGAACAGAGGGCCGTCCTGCGCTGCAGGCGTTCCCTCGACACATGCAGGAGTGACCCGGGGGGACCGGCGAGCGCGAGGCGTCTGTCGACGTCGCGGGCCTCGTCGTCCGGGGGCGCCTGCGAGGAGCACGTGGTGTGATGGACAACAAGAATCGTAAACCCGTGGAGCGGCCCGAACTCTCCGCGACCAAGCGGAAGCTCGTCGAGCTCCTGGCCAAGGACCGGAAGCAACGCGCGCGGCCGATCGTGGCCGGGCCGCTGGCGGAGCCGTCGCCACTGTCGTTCGGACAGCGGCGGCTGTGGTTCCTCGATCGCTGGTCGCCCGGCAGCACCACCTACAACGAGTTCGTCCGGCTGCGCCTCGAGGGTCAGCTCGACGTCGAGGCGCTGCGCGCCAGCCTGGTGAACGTGGTCGAGCGCCATGCGGTCCTCCGCACGCTGTTCCGCGAGACGCCCGCCGGCACGGTCCAGGTCGTGGACGCGAGCTTCGTGCCGGTGCTCGAGCAGACCGATCTGTCGACGGCATCACAGGCCGAGCGTGTCGCTGCGCTCGAGTCGATCCAGCAGCGCGAGCTAAGCCTGCCCTTCGACCTGGCCGTGGGGCCGCTGGTGCGCGCGCGCCTCGTCCGGCTGAGCGCCGAGGACCACGAGCTCCTGTTCTCGGTGCACCACATCGCGTGCGACGGTTGGTCGCTCGGCATCTTCGTGCGCGAGCTGGGCGCCTGCTACGCGGCGTTCGCGGCCGGCGAAGCGCCGGCGCTGCCTGCGCTCGACATCCAGTACGCCGACTTCGCGCGCTGGCAGCTCGAGGCTGCGGAGACGCCGAGCGCGGCGGCCCAGCTCGAGTACTGGAAGCGCCAGCTGCCCGAGCCCGCGCCCGTGCTCGAGCTGCCGTGCGCCCGGCCGCGGCCGGACGTGCGCACCTCGGCCGGCATCACCGAGCTGTTCACCATGGGCGCGGGCATGGTCGCGAAGGTGCAGCGCCTCGCCCGCGAGGAGGACGCCACGCCCTTCATGGTGCTGGTGGCGGCCTTCCAGGCGCTGCTGCACCGCTACACCGGTGAGCTCGACGTGCGCGTCGGCACGCCGGTGGCGGGCCGGACCCGCGTCGAGACCGAGGCGCTCATCGGCTTCTTCGTCAACACGCTGGTGCTGCGCGCCGACCTCTCCGGCGAGCCGAGCTTCCGCGAGCTGTTGCGGCGGGTGCGCGCCACCTGCCTGGCGGCCTACGCCCACCAGGAGGTTCCCTTCGAGCACCTCGTCGACGCGCTGTGCGCCCGGCGCGCGCTCGGCCAGACGCCGCTCTTCCAGGCGGTGTTCGTGCTGCAGAACACGCCGGTGGGCGAGCTGAGCCTGCCCGGCCTGCGCATCACCCCCGCCGAGGTCGATCGCGGCACGTCCAAGTTCGACCTGGTGCTGGCGCTGACCGAGACAGCCGGCGGCTACAAGGGCGGGCTCGAGTGCAGCGCGGACCTGTTCGACGAGGCCGCGTGCGCGCGCATGGTCGAGCACTACGCCGAGCTGCTGGCAAGCGCGGTCGCGACGCCCGACGAGCGCGTCGCCAGGCTGTCCCTGCTCACCGCCAGCGAGCGCCACGAGCTGGTGGTCGCGCAGGCGAAGACGCGCACCTTCGCCAGCAACGAGCTGCTCCACCTGGGCTTCGCCTGGCAGGCGACGGTACGGCCGGATCAGGTCGCGGTCAGCTGGGGCGACGACCAGCTCAGCTACGCCGAGCTGGACCGTCGCTCGAACCGGCTGGCGCACGCCTTGCGCGCGCGCGGCGTCGGGCCCGATGTGCTGGTCGGCCTCTACCTCGAGCGCTCGGTCGAGATGATCGTGGGCATCCTGGGCATCCTCAAGGCGGGCGGCGCCTATGTGCCCATCGACCCGGTCTACCCGGCGGATCGGCGCGCCTTCATGATCGAGGACTCGGGCGTGCGCATCGTGCTCACTCAGGTGGCGCTCGCGCGCGAGCTCGCGGCGACCGGCGTGGAGACCATCGCCCTCGACGCGGCCGACGCCTTCACCGGCGCGGGTGGGCCGAGCGACGGCCCGGTCGACGTGCCGGGTGCGCACCCGGACCAGCTCGCGTACGTGATCTACACCTCGGGCTCGACCGGCAAGCCGAAGGGCGCGCTGGTCACGCACCGCAACGTGGCCCGGCTGTTCACGGCCACCGCCGCGGCCTACGGCTTCGACGAGCGCGACGTGTGGACGCTGTTCCACTCGATCGCCTTTGACTTCTCGGTGTGGGAGCTGTGGGGCGCGCTGCTCCACGGCGGGCGCCTGGTGGTCGTGCCGTTCGAGACCAGCCGCTCGCCGAGCGCGTTCCACGAGCTCCTGCTCGAGGAGCGCGTGACGGTGCTCAACCAGACCCCCTCGGCGTTCCGGCAGCTCATCCACGAAGACACCCGGCGCGGCGACGACCGGCCGCTCGCGCTCCGCTACGTCATCTTCGGCGGCGAGGCGCTCGAGCTGAGCACGCTCGCTCCCTGGTATGAGCGCCACCCCGACAGCAGCCCGCAGCTCGTCAACATGTACGGCATCACCGAGACGACGGTGCACGTGACCTACCGGCCCATCCGCCTGGCCGACGTGACCAGCGGGCGCGGCAGCGTGATCGGCGCGCCCATCGGCGACCTCGAGTGCTACGTCCTCGACGCGCACCTGCAGCCCGTGCCTGTGGGCGTGCCCGGCGAGCTGTACGTCGGCGGCCCCGGCCTGGCGCGCGGCTACCTGAACCGGCCCGAGCTGACCGCGGAGCGCTTCGTCGCGCACCCGTTCCGCCCCGGTGAGTGCGTCCGGTTGTACAAGACGGGCGATCTCGTCCGCCGCCTCGAGGACGGTGACCTCGAGTACCTGGGACGCCTGGATCTGCAGGTCAAGATGCGCGGCTTCCGCACCGAGCTCGAGGAGATCGAGGCCGTGCTCGGGCAGCACCCGGCGATCCGCGAGGGTGTCGTGCTGGCCCGCGCGGACGTGCCGGGCGACCAGCGGCTGGTGGCGTACGTCGTGCTCGCGGCGGGCGCGAGCGTCGGCCTGGCCGAGCTGCGCGAGCACGTCGGCCGGAAGCTGCCCGAGTACATGGTGCCGTCGGCGGTGGTGGTGCTGGACGAATTCCCGCTGACCGTGAACGGCAAGCTCGACCGCAAGGCGCTGCCGGCGCCGTCGGGGGCTGGGCAGCTCGCGCCCACCGAGCGCGCCGCGGTGGCGGGCGATCTCGAGCGGCTCATCGCCGAGCAGTGGAAGCACGTGCTGCAGCTCGACGTCGTGGGCGCCACGGACAACTTCTTCGACGTGGGCGGCCACTCGCTGCACATGGCGACCCTGCAGTCGCGGCTGCGCGAGCAACTCGGCCGCGAGGTGCCGATGGTCGCGCTCTTCCAGTACCCGACCATTCGTGAGCTCGCGGGGCACCTGGGCGGCAGCGAGGCCACCGCGGCCGCGCCGATCGCGCCGGCCGAGCAGACGCAGGCGCGCACCGTGCGCCGGAGCGCGCAATCGACGCGACGGGACCTCCGTCGCAACAACCGTGGTGGACGTGACGATGAGTAACCAGGACCGCAGCGACGACCCGCACGACGAGCAGGATGGAGCGCACGTAGCCACGGGGCCCGAGGAGATCGCCATCGTCGGCATGGCCGGGCGCTTCCCGGGTGCGCGCAGCGTCGCCGAGCTGTGGACCAACCTGTGCGAGGGCGTCGAGTCGATTCGCCCGTTCTCCGACGAGGAGCTGCTCGCCGAGCATATCCCTGCCGAGGAGCTCGCGCGCCCCGGCGTCGTCAAGGCGGGCGCCATCCTCGACGACGTCGAGTGCTTCGACGCCGAGTTCTTCGGCCTCTCGAAGCGGGAAGCCGAGATCCTGGATCCGCAGCAGCGCCACTTCCTCGAGTGCGCCTGGGAGGCGCTCGAGAGCGCGGGCTGCGTGCCCAGCCGCTACCGCGGCTCGATCGGCGTGTTCGCGGGCGCGAGCGCCAACACCTACTTGCTGTCCAACCTGTTCACGCGCCGCGACCTGGTCGCGCAGCTGGGCAGCTACCAGATCCTGCTCGCCAGCGACAAGGACTTCCTGGCCACGCGCGTCTCCTACAAGCTGAACCTGACCGGGCCGAGCTTCACGCTGCAGACCGCGTGCTCGACCTCGCTGGTGGCCACTCACGTGGCGTGCCAGAGCCTGCTGAACGGCGAGTGCGACGTCGCGCTCGCCGGCGGCGTGTCGATCAGCGTGCCGCACAAGGCGCCCTACTTCCATCAGGAGGGCGGCATCCTGTCGCCCGACGGCCACTGCCGTGCGTTCGACGCCGACGCTCGCGGCACCGTGCCCGGCAACGGCGTGGGCATCGTCGTGCTCAAGCGGCTCAGCGACGCGCTCGCCGACCGCGACCACGTCATCGCCGTGATCAAGGGCTCCGCGATCAACAACGACGGCTCGTCCAAGGTCGGCTTCACCGCGCCCGGGCTGCGCGGGCAGACCCGCGTGCTGCGCGAGGCGCTCGGCGTCGCCAACGTGGATCCCGACAGCATCGGCTACATCGAGTGCCACGGCACCGGCACGCCGCTCGGCGATCCCAACGAGCTGGAGGCGCTCAACGCCGCGTACGGCGGCGCCGACGCCGCGCGGGGCTGCGCGATCGGCTCGCTCAAGCCCAACATCGGGCACCTCGACGCCGCGGCCGGCGTCACCGGCCTCATCAAGGCGGCGCTGTCGGTCGAGCACGGCGTGGTCACGCCCACGGTCCACTTCCGGCAGCCAAACCCGCGCTTCGACTTCGACCGCAGCCCGTTCCACGTGAGCGCGCAGCTCGGTCCGTGGCCCCGCCCAGAAGGCCCGCGCCGCGCCGCGGTGAGCTCGTTCGGCATCGGCGGCACCAACGCGCACATGATCCTCGAGCAGGCGCCGGCGCGCGTGCCCGGCGCTGGTGCGCGGACCGCGCAGCTCCTGCCGGTGTCGGCGCGCACCCCCGCGGCGCTCGCGCACGCGCTCGAACGCGTGGCGGGCGCGCTCGAGGCGGATCCCGCGCTCGACCTGGCCGACGTGGCCTTCACGCTGCAGACCGGCCGCGAGGCGTTTGCGTTCCGGCGTGCGGTCGCCGCCGACGATCGCGACTCGGCGATCGCCGCGCTGCGCTCGGCCGCTGCCGAGGCCCCGGGCGACCAGCGCGCGCCCGACGTGGCGCCCGAGCTGGTCTTCATGTTCCCCGGCCAGGGCACGCAGTACGTCCACATGGGTGCCGAGCTCTACCGCGACGCGCCCACGTTCCGGCAAGAGGTCGACACCTGCGCCGAGGTCCTGCGCGCGCACCTGGGCGGCGAGGATCTTCGCCGGCTGCTGTGGCCGCGCGACGCCGCGGAGAGCGCGCGCGCCGACGAGCTCCTGCACCAGACCCGGTACACGCAGCCGGCGCTGTTCGTGATCGAGTACGCGCTGGCGCGTCTGTGGATGTCCTGGGGCATCGTTCCCCGGGTGCTCACCGGCCACAGCGTCGGCGAGTACGTGGCCGCGTGCCTGGCCGGCGTGTTCACGCTGGCGGACGGCCTGGCGCTGATCGCGGCGCGCGGCCGGCTCATCCAGTCGCTGCCCGCGGGCGCCATGCTCGCGGTCTTCGCGAGCGAGGCACAGCTCCGTGCCGCGCTGCCCGAGGGCGTGACCATCGCCTCGGTGAACGGTCGCGCCCAGTGCGTGGTCGCCGGGCGGGCGGAGGCGCTCGCGGCGTTCGAGACCGTGCTGACCGCGCGCGGCACCACGTGCCGGGCGCTGCGCACCTCGCACGCCTTCCACTCGCCGATGATGGAGCCCATCCTGGCGGCGTTCCGCGCCGAGCTGGACCACATCAGCCTGCAGCCGCCGGCCATCCGCTGCCTGTCGAATGTCACCGGCACCTGGCTCACCGACGCCGACGCGACCGATCCCGGCTACTGGGTGCGACACCTGCGCGAGGCGGTGCGCTTTGGCGACGGGCTGGAGACGCTGCGCGACGCCGTGCCGCGCGTGCTCGTCGAGGTCGGCCCCGGGCGCGCGCTCGGTCAGCTGGCGCGGCGCGGGTTCGAGGGCGGCAGCGCGCCGGCTGCCATCCTGGCGTCGATGCGTGATGCCGGCGATGCGCCGGCCGACCTGAAGGTCATGCTGTCGGCGCTGGGGCGGCTGTGGAGCGCCGGCGTGGCGGTCGACTGGGACGCGGCGCGCGGCGCGAACGCGCCGTACCGGGTCTCGCTGCCCACGTACCCGTTCGAGCGGCGGCGCTACTGGATCGAGCCCGCCGCCCTGGTCGAGCAGGGCGCGCAGGTGACGGCGCAGGTGCGCCCGGCCGACGCGGCCGGGGAGGGCGTGGTCGGGATCACGCCGCTCGCTGCCGGCAGCTCGAGCGATCCGCTCGAGGCCGGCATCGCTGGCCTGTGGCGCGAGCTCATCGGCGTCGAGGACGTCCGGCCGGGCTCCGACTTCTTCGAGCTGGGCGGTGACTCGCTGCTGGCGACCCAGCTGCTGTCGCGGATCCGCGCGCGTCACGGCGTCGAGCTGCCGTTGCGCGCGATCTTCGAGGCGCCCACGCTGACCGGCCTCACCGCGCGTGTGCGCGCGGCCGGCGCGGAGCGTGTGCAGGCCGCGGATGGCCCGCGGGTGGCCGGCGGCCTCGATCCGGCGCTGCTCCCCGAGTTGATTCCGAATCTTTCGAGCGCACCCGACGCAAGCGTCGAGGTGTCGTCCCTCACCGACGAAGCGGTCGACGACCTGCTCGCGGAGCTGTTGCAGGAGAGCAAGTCATGACCGTGAGTGCCACCGAGCTCGCCAGGCTGTCGCCGGCAAAGAAGCGCGAGCTGCTCGCGCGCCTGTTGCAGGAGAAGCAGGAGAAGCAGGAGAAGCAATCGCAGGCGCAGGCGCGCAGCTTCCCGCTGTCCTTCTCGCAGCAGCGCCTCTACTTCATCGAGCAGCTGCAGCCGGGCAGCTTGCTCTACAACATCCCGGTCGCGACGCGCGTGGTCGGCCACGCCGATGCGGCGCTGCTCGAGCGCGCGCTCACCGAGGTGGTGCGCCGGCACGCGTCCCTGCGGACGACCTTCGTCGAGGGAACCGACGGTCCCGTGCAGGTCGTGGCCGGGCACGTGGCGGTGCCGCTCGAGCGCGTCGATCTGACGTCCGTGGCGGAGCGCGACCGCGAGGCGGCGCTCGCCGATCGCCTGAAGGCCTTCTATGCGCGGCCGTTCGACCTCGCACAGGGACCGCTCCTGCGCGTCGCGTTCGTGCGTCTGAGCGCGACCGAGGCGGTGCTCTTCTTCGTGCTCCACCACATCATCTCGGACGGGTGGTCGGTGGGGGTGATGGTGGGGGAGCTGGCGGCTTTGTACGGGGCGTACGCGCGCGGGGAGAAGTCGCCGCTGGCGGAGCTGAAGCTGCAATACGCGGACGTGGCGCGGTGGCAGCGGGAGCGGCTGCGCGGGGCGGTGCTGGAGGAGCAGCTGTCGTACTGGCGGCAGCAGCTCTCGGGCGCGCCCGGGGTGCTGTCCCTGGGGCAAGCAGGGCCGCGGCCGGCGCAGCCGACGTATGCGGGCAAGAGCGTGACGGTGACGTGGGGGCGCGAGCTGCTGGGGTCGTTGAAGGCGCTGGCGAAGCGCGAGGACGCGACGCTGTTCATGGTGCTGCTGGCGGCGTTCCAGGTGCTGGTGTCGCGGTACAGCGGGCAGACGGACGTGGTGGTGGGGACGCCGGTGGCGAACCGGAGCCGGCCGGAGCTGGAGGAGCTGATCGGCTTCTTCGTGAACACGCTGGCGATGCGGACCGACCTGTCGGGGGAGCCGAGCTTCGTGGAGGCGCTCAGGCGGGTGAAGGAGGCGTGCCTGGGCGGGTACGCGCACCAGGAGCTGCCGTTCGAGCGGCTGGTGGAGGAGTTGTCGCCGGAGCGGGACCTTCGCTACCACCCGGTGTACCAGGTGATGTTCGTGCTGCAGAACGCGCCGGTGGGCGCGGTCGAGCTGCCCGGGTTGCGGCTCGAGCCGATGCAGGTGGCGAGCGAGACGTCGAAGCTGGACCTGACGCTGTCGATGGAGGAGAGCGCGCAGGGGCTGACGGCGACGCTGGAGTACAGCACGGAGCTGTACGCCGACGAGCTGGCGGGACGGATGCTGGAGCACCTGGAGGTGCTGCTGCAGGAAATCGTGGCCGCGCCGGAGCGGGTGGTGACGCGGTACCGGCTGATGAGCGCCGCGGAGCGCGAGCGGGTCGTCGAGACCTGGAACGCGAGGTCTTCGACTGATGCGGCGGCGACGCCGCTGGTGCACGAGCTGGTGGCGGCGCAGGTGACGCGACGGCCCGAGGCGATCGCGATCGTGCACGGGGAGGCGCGGGTGAGCTACGCGGAGCTGGACGCGCGGGCGAACCGGCTGGCGCACCACCTGCAGGCGCAGGGGGTGGGGCCCGAGGTGCTGGTCGCGATCGCGCTGGAGCGCAGCGTGGAGATGGTCGTGGCGGTGCTGGCGGTGTGGAAGGCGGGCGGGGCGTACGTACCGGTGGACCCGAGCTACCCGACGGCGCGCATCGAGGTGATGCTGGAGCTGGCGCAGGCGCCGGTGCTGGTCACGCAAGCGTGGCTGCTGAAGGACGGCTGGGCCGCGGCCGGGGCGAACGTGGTGTGCCTGGAGCGGGACGCGGCGGCGATCGCGGCGGCGGCCGGGGCCTCGAGCGCGGCGCCGACGAGCGGCGTGACCGGCGCAAACCTGTCGCATGTGATCTTCACGTCGGGCTCGACGGGCGTGCCCAAGGGAGTGGCGATCCGTCACGCGAGCGTGAGCGCGCGGCTCGCGTGGACGCGCGAGCGCTACACCGACGAGGAGCTGGGCGGGATGCTGGCGGCGACGTCGCTGTCGTTCGACCTGTCGGTGTTCGAGCTGTGGGGGGCGCTGGGGTGGGGCGGGAAGGTGATCCTGGCCGGGACGGTGCTGGATTATCCGGAGCTGCCGGCGCGCGCCGAGGTGCGGCTGATCAACACGGTGCCGTCGGCGATGGGCGAGGTGGCGGCCGCGAGCGACCTTTTGGGCGTGGTGACGGTGAACCTGGCGGGCGAGGCGCTGCCGCGCGAGCTGGTCACGGCGCTCTACGGTAAGCCGACGGTGACGAAGGTCTACAACCTCTACGGTCCGTCGGAGGACACGACCTATTCGACGGAGGAGCTGGTCGCGCGCGCCGAGGCCGGCCGGCCCAGCATCGGGCGGCCGCTGCCGGGTACGCAGGCGTACATCGTCGACGCGCACGGCGAGCCGGTGCCGGTCGGCGTGGCCGGCGAGCTGTACGTAGCCGGCTGCGGCCTGGCGCGCGAGTACCTCGGACGCGCCGATCTGACTGCGGCGCGCTTCGTCGCCAACCCGTTCGCGACCGAGGCGTCCCCGGGCGCGGCACGCGCGAGCGAGGCCCCGGCGCGCATGTACCAGACCGGCGACCTGGCGCGCTTCCTCCCCGACGGACGCATCGACTACCTGGGCCGCGTCGACCACCAGGTCAAGATCCGCGGCTTCCGCATCGAGCTCGGCGACATCGAGGCCGCGCTGCGCGACGAGGGCATGCGCGAGGCGGTCGTGGTCGCGCGTGACGTGAAGGGCCAGAAGCAGCTCATCGCCTACGCCGCGCCGGCGAGCACGCCCTGGCCGAGCGAGAAGGCCGTGCAGGTCACGCTCGCCCGGCGCCTGCCCCAGTACATGGTGCCGCCGGCCATCGTCCTCCTCGACGCTCTGCCGCTCTCGCCCAACGGCAAGCTCGACCGCAAGGCCCTCCCCGAGCCCGCCGCGCTCGCGCCCGACGCACCGCGCCGCGTGGTCGGCGCCCGCGATCCGATCGAGCACCGCCTCGTCGCGCTCTGGGAAGAGCTCCTCGACGTGCGGCCCATCGGGGTGACCGACGACTTCTTCGATCTGGGTGGGCACTCCCTGCGCGTGCTCGGCCTCGCGGCCGAGATCGAGCGCCGCTTCCAGCGGCGCCTGCCCATCGCCGCGATCTACGGCGCGCGCACCGTCGCCGGCATCGCCGGCCTCCTGCGCCAGGAGCACGCGGTCGTCGAGACGCCGGCGATGACACTGCGCGCCGCGCAGGACGGCCGGACGCTCTTCTGCGTCCACCCGGCCAGCGGCAACGCGTTCGTCTACGAGGCGCTCGCGCAGCGCCTGGGCCGGCACGGCCTCGTCGGGCTGCATGCGCGCAGCCTGACCAGCAGCACCGGTGAAGCCGGCACCACCGTCGAGGCCATGGCCGCCGACTACGCGGCCGCGATCCGCGCGCTCCAGCCGGACGGGCCGTACGCGCTCGCGGGCTGGTCGCTCGGCGGCGTGCTCGCCCACGAGGTGGCCGCGCAGCTCGAGGCGTCCGGGCAGACGGTCGACCTGGTCGTGCTCCTCGACACCTGGGCGCCCGGTGCGCCCTCCACCAACGGCCCCGGTCCAGCGCGCGTGGACGATGTCGATCTGCTCGTCGAGCTGGCGCGCGACCACGAGCTTGCTTGCAGCGAAGCCGAGCTGCGCGCCCTCGGCCGCGAGGCCGCCATCGACCGCCTGCTCGCCGCCGCACGACAAGGCGAGCTCCTCCCCGAGGGCGCCGGCCGGGACGAGATCGATCGCGTGATCCGCACCTACCAGGCAAACCTTGCCGCGGTCGAGCGCTATGTTCCCGCGCCAGCCCCCGGCCCCGCTCCCCGCCGCGTCCTCCTCTGCCTCGCCGAGGAGACTGCCGCGGAGACTCCGGATGCCGTCACCACGGCGTTGGGCTGGACTTCCATCTGCGCCGCGCCGCCCGAGGTCCGGGTCGTCCGCGGCAGTCACCGAACCATGGTCTTCGAGCCCGACGTCGAGCAGCTCGCAACGCTGCTCGTCGAGGAGCTCTCTCACGTCCGAAAGGCAATCTCATGATCGAGAAGTCGGTAGTTTCTTGGCTGGTCGGGCTCGCGCTCGTGCTGAGCCCGCTGGTCGCCAGCGCCAACGAGGGAAGCGTCGAGCCGTCGGTCGACGACTTCCGCGCCGTCCGGCTGGAGGGCGGGTCCATCCGCTTGGATGGCGTGCCCGACGAGGCGGTGTGGCAGCAAGCGGCGTTCATCTCCGGGTTGACCAGCTTCGACCCGGTCGAGGGCGAGGCGCCCGTCGGCCAGCTGAGCGCGTGGATCTTCTACGACGCCGATGCACTCTACGTCGCGGCCCGTATCGAGCTGCCGCCCGGCGCCATGCGCGGCCGGCTCGCCTCGCGCGAGCGCTGGAACAACGACGACCTGTTCGAGCTCATGATCGATCCGTTCCTCGATCGCCGCACCGGCTACGACTTCACGGTCAATCCGTACGGGGTGCAGCTCGACTGGACCATCGTCGACGACGACTGGAGCAGCGCGTGGGACGGGGTGTGGGACTCGGCCACGAAGCGCTACGCGGACGGCTTCTCGGTCGAGATGCGCATCCCGTTCCGCACGCTGCGCTTCTCCGGCGCGGCCGTGCAGGACTGGGGCATCGGCCTCGGCTTCTTCAGCGGCATGAAGAAGCAGTACGACAAGTGGCCGGCCATGAGCACCGACCGCGGCACAGTGTTCGCGCAGCTCGGCGTCATGCGCGGCATCTCGGGCGTGCGGCCGTCGAAGAACCTCGATGTGATCCCGACGCTGATGACCGGCTACGGCGGCGCCGACGCCGACGGCGACTTCGCCTGGGACGATCCCGTGCTCATGCGCGCACGCGACCCGGGCCTCTTCGACCTCGGCCTCGACGTGCGCTACGGCATCACCTCGGCCACCAACCTGAACCTCACGCTCAACCCCGACTTCAGCCAGGTCGAGGCCGACGCCGATCAGCTCGAGTACAACCTGCGCTTCCCGGTGTTCCTCGAGGAGAAGCGGCCGTTCTTTCTGGAGGGCGTGAGCACCTTCCAGACGCCGGTCTCGCTGCTGTACACGCGCTCGATCGTCGATCCGATCGCGGGGCTCAAGCTGAGCGGTCGCGAGGGCGCGTGGTCGTTCGGGCTGCTCTCGGCCTACGACCAGCTACCGCTCGGCTCGCGGCTGGCCGAGCCAAGGCGGCTCTCCGGCTTCGAGGACCTGGCCGGCAAGGACGCGGTCAACACCATCGGCCGCGTGACCTTCGACCTGGGCAGCGGCTCGCGTGTCGGTGTGTTCGTCGCCGACAAGACCCTGCGCGACCGCAAGTCAGGCGACTACGCCGCGCGCAACGACGTGGTCGCGGCCGACGCGGTGCTCACCTTCGCCGACATCTACACGCTGATCGCGCAGGTGGCCGGCTCGTACGTGGATCATGCCGGCATGGACGAGACGGGGACGGGCGGCGACGCGTTCTCCGGCCTCTTCTACAACGTGACCGCGCGGCGCCGTGACAAGAACCTCTTCCTCGAGCTGCGCTCCGAGTACTACTCCGACGGCTTCCGCGCCGAGACCAGCCCGATCACGCGGGTGAACATCATTCCCTCGGGCGCGGCCGCGAGCTACCGCTTCTACACCGGCGCCGACGCGCTGCCGTACGTCGAGCCGAGCGTCGAAGGCTCCACGGTCCACGAACCCTCGTCCTCCGACCTGCTCGACTACACGATCAAGCCCAAGCTGGCCGCGCGCCTGGGCGAGAACACCGATCTGACAGTGTTCTACAGCCGCGGCCAGGAGACCTTCGTCGAGCGCTTCGACGGCATCGACGTCGGCGGCGCCGACGTCACCACGCACCCGTGGAACGCGCTGTCGGCGTCGCTGCAGCTGCAGGCCGGCGATCAGATCAACTACGACCCCATGGATCCGTTCCTCGGCCGTGCCGTGCAGGGCTCGGTCGGCGCGACCATCAAGCCGATGGACAACGCCGAGATCGACCTCAAGTACACCAAGAGCCGGCTCTGGCGGCCCGACGGTGAGCTCGAAGCGGACGTCGATCTCTACTACGCCAAGCTCAGCATCAGCTTCACGACCCGGCTGTCGCTGCGCTTGATCTCGCAGCTCGACACCTACGAGGACGCGCTGCGCAACAGCGCGCTGTTCGCCTACCAGGTCTATCCGGGCACCGAGGCCTACCTGGGCTACCAGGAGTCGGATCTCGTGGCCGGCGACACGCGGCCGCTCGACCGCCGCGTGTTCCTCAAGATGTCGTACCGGTGGCAGCTATGAGCCGCGCCCGATCGTGCGCCGCGCGCATCGCCGCGCTCGGCCTGCTGGCGGCCCTCGGGCTCGGCTGCGGCGGCGAGGCCCGAGGGCCGCCAGCAGGCCGAGCGCGGCGATGCGCGCGGCGCACGATCGGG
>JBKJOI010000485.1:0-4428 GCA_046595695.1 Haliangiales bacterium
CCGAGGTGCTGCTCGAGCGCCGGCAGCGCGGCGGCGTCCACGCCGAGCCGCGCGGCCAGCTCCTCCACATCGAAGGCGCGCCCCTCGCGCTCCAGCGCGGCGTGCTCACGACGCAGCTGGAACATGGCGCGGCGCTGCTCCATGGTCGTCCCGATGCGAGCATGGGCCACGCTTCCGCGGCGCCGATGATGGCGGCCGGCACCACCGGCGTGGCGTGGCGGATGGCCAGCTCGGCGTGGCCGACGCGCCACGCCTGCAGCCGGTTGCGCTCGCGGAAGCGCTTGCGCACGCCGGTGACGCCCTCGGGGAAGATGACCACCAGCTCGCCCTGCTCGAGCAGCCGCCGCACGTTGTTGCGCGTGCCGCTGCGGCAGCCGATGCGCGCGAGCAGCGTGCTGAACACGGGCAGGAGCGGCACGAAGCGATCCTCGATCATGCGTGGGATGCGCCGCGGCGTGGTGCGCTCGAGCACGTCGAGGCCGAGCAACATGCCGTCCATGGGCAGGATGCCGCTGTGGTTGGCCACGAGGATCGCCGCGCCGGTGGTCGGGAGGTGCTCGGAGCCGTGGGAGTCGACGCGGAAGTAGTGGCGGTAGAAGAACTGCGTGGATCGCCCCGCGGCGCCGAGCGTGGGCGGATGGAGCACGAACCCGTCGTAGCCGTTGCCCGCGTCCAGGAAGCTCGTCGCGGCCCCGTCACAGCGGCGGGCGCGCGTCGAGGCTGTCCGGCCCCGGTGCCCAGTGCCCCGCTTGCCATCGCCAGTAGCCGCCGGCATCGACCCAGTGGCCATCGACCCACTGGTAGCCGGGACGCTGCGGTACCCAGTACCCGTCGCTCCAATGCCAGGTGCCGTCCACCTGATGCCAGTGACCCTGCACCCAGGTGTGACCGGGTTGCGGCTGCACCTGGAGGGCCGGCGCCGGCGGCGGCGGTGCCTGGAGACGGATACCCCCGCGGGCTCCGCCACAGCCGAGCCCGGCGCTCAGGAGCCCGGCGATCAGCAGTCGACGACCGAGATGGGCATTCATGAGGGCCCCCCTTCGACGGGCTCCGGCGCGTCTCGACGGTGCACCCGCTCAGCTGGCCGAGCGCTTGAGCTTCTCGGCGACCTGCTTGAGCTTCTCGCTCGCCTCGCGCAGCTTCTCGCTGGTCTTCTGGGCGAGCGCGCGCGCCTCGGCCGTGGCGGTCTCGGCGAAGTGGTGGGCCCGGTCGGTCAGCTTCTCGGTGGCGTTCTTCACCATCTCGGCGAGGTCATCGATGCTCTCGTCGAGCTTGTCCTCGAGCTTCTTGTCGGTCGGCATGTCGGGTCTCCTGTTCACGCGGATCGGTTGGGTCGTGCAGCCATGGGGCGCCGTGACCGGCGCGGACATCCCCCTCGGAGTTGCATCCGGCGTGCCTGGCACCGCTCCCGCGCGGCAGATCTCTTCAGGCCCGCTGGGGTCGATCCACAACCTCCTCGACAAGGATGGCCATTTGGATCACCTCTCCGAATTCGTTCCCGGGCAAGAGTCTTTCCAGACCGCGCGGGACACGGGCGCGGTCGAGGCGCGCACAAACTGCATGGCGCGCCGAACGCGCGCGCAAGCGCTGCGCCACCGCCCGTCCTGCGCTACCGACGAGGCGTCCGGCGCATGGATGGCGTGGACGGGACGCGTACCTTGCCGGGGATGGCGCGGGCGGGGGCCTTGACGCGCCCGAGCGGCGGGAGCGCGCGCGGCCTCGGCGGCGCGGCCGGCGCGGTCGGACGCACGTTCAAGGGTGCCCACAGGATCTCGCCGGTGTGCGGCGGCTTGATCTTGAGCGGCTCCACGTCCTCGGGCGCCGGCGGGCCCGCGTACCACGACCGGCCGTCGTGGGTCACCTCGACGCGGAGGGGCTTGGTGACCACGGCCGCGCCGTGCGCCTCGTGCGCGGGCACCAGGACCGGCGAGATGCTGGGGGCGGTGAGGTCGCCCGCGCGCGCGAAGACCCAGTACGAGCTGTGGTCGTGGACTTCGACGTGCGGGCGGCGCGGCGGTAGCGGTGCCCAACCGACGTAGTCGTGGCCCCAGCGCCAGTCGACCCACGCGGGCGCCCACAGCGTGTCGGGGACCCACAGCCAGCCGTGGCGCGCGTCCCAGTACCAGCGGCCGTAGTGAAACGGCGCCCAGCCCCAGTCCCACGTGCTCATCCACATCCAGCCGACGTCGGTGAGCAGCCAAGAACCGCCCGATACGTAGGGCATGAAGTCGGCGCCGACGATGCCCCGATCCGGCGACCAGGCCCAGCCGTAGGTGGTCGTCTGCAGCCATGTTCCATAGGGTGAGAGGCCTTCGTGGAAGGCCACCGCGACGCCAGGACGGGCTTGCGCGCGCGCCGGCCGGGACGTCGGCGGTGTGGTCTCGACGACCGCGAGACAGGCGGTCGTGCCCCCCATCACGGCCAAGAGGAGCAGGAGCGCGGGTGCACGCATGGCTAGTTCGCGCCCGCATCGACCTGGGCGAACAGCACGACATAGTTGTGCCCGTACGCCTTGGCGCAGCTCGGGCACGTCGTGTAGGCGAAGTAGAGCTTCTGCAGCCGGCGGTGCTTGCCGGCGACGTGGCGCTGCATGTCCGCCGCCCACGTGGGCGCGTCCCGCAACGGACCGTCATAGACCTTGGTCAAGAAGTCACCCGAGAGCGTGGTCATCTCGACGCCCCGCACGGGACGGGTCACGTCGAGGTAGAGCTCGCTGCGCCAGGGCGAGACCTCCTCGCTCAGCATGAGCGCCTGCGCAGGCTCGGCGCCGGCGGCCAGGATGCGCGCGCGCGCGCGCGTGACCTTGCGCCCGAAGTCGAGCGGGATGTGGAAGGAGCTGCGCACGTGCTCCTTCACGAACGGTCGCTCGTGCCAGATGACCTCCCGATCGTCCCAGGTGGCGGGGTCGAAGGGGAGGCAGCACCCGGTGGGTGCTACGCAGCTGGCTGCTGCGGGGCTGTTGGTGGTCTTCATGCCCATGCGGGATTGCATCGCGTGTGCCGCGCGCGCCGGTCACAACCCGATCGGGTACGTCTCGGGCAGGTCGACCGTGGACCGTGGCCCGGGCGCGAGCGGCTCGATGGCGCGCGTCTCGTCGAACCAGATCAGCTCGTCGAACTGGTGCGGGAGCGTGGCCTGGAAATAGTGGCTGACGAGCTCGGTGTCGGGGCGGTAGACGACGCCGATGGCGCGCTCGAGTCGCGGTGACTCGAGCTCCTCGCGAATTGCGCTGCGTCGCGGGTAACGCAGCGGCAAGCAGAACGCGGGCACACCTGACTCGTGGAAGATCCGCTCGTAGCTGTCGGCGTGGGCCGGCCTGATCGCCATCTGCTCCATGGGCTCGTCCCAGCCGGACGCTGCCGCCACGGTTCCGTGATCGGTCCCGAAGCCGACGGCGTAGGCGGCATCGCCGAACTTCGTGCGGCACAGCTGGCCGACGTTGAGCTCTCCGCGCAGGCTCATCTCCGTCGCCAGCGCGTTGCCCACGTGCGAGTTGTGCTCCCACACGACCGCGCGCGACGTCGAGCCGTAGAAGGAGAGCAACGACTCGAGCGTCTCGAACATGTGCGTGTCGCGCAGGTTCCAGGAGGTCGCCGAACCGTAGTACATGGCGCGGTAGTAGCGCTCGGCGTTGGCGACGACAACGGCATTCTGGGCGGCGTCGAAGAAGCGCTCGCCGTCCTTGCGTGCGTAGTCGACCCGCCGCTCGAGCAGGTCGCGCAGCATGGCCACGACCGCGTTCTCCGAGCTCGCGTAGCGGCCGACGATGACCGCGCGGCCGTACGCGGCCGGGTCCTTCTGCCAGGGGGTCAGCATGCCGTAGCGTGTGCGCGCCACCCGCGCGGCGTCGGGGTCGACGTCATCGAGGTAGGCCAGGACCGTCGCGATCGAGGTGAACAGGCTGTAGAGGTCGAGCCCATGGAAGCCGGCGCGGCGATCGCGCTCCCGCTGCAGGTTGCGCGTACGCATCCAGCTGACGAGCTCGTTCACCTCCTGGTTGCGCCACATCCAGGTCGGGAAGCGCGCGAACGGCGTGAACTCGACCTTCGTCCGCGTCGGGTCGCCGAGCACGTAGCTGTCGACGCGCGCCGCGTCGGGCCAGTCCGCCTCGACCGCGACGAAGTCGAAGCCGTGCCGCTCGATGAGCGCCTTGGTGATGTGCGTGCGCATCCGGTAGAACTCGCTGGTGCCGTGCGTCGACTCGCCGAGCAGCACGACGCGCGCGCTGCCGATGCGGTCGAGCAGCGGCTCGAGCGACGCGGACTCCAGATCCGAGAAGGGCTCGACGCTCTCGCGCACGAGGGCGGCGAGCGCCCGGCGGCTGGTCTTCACGGGCGTGGGCGCAGGCACGGGCGCAGGCACGGGGGCGGGGGCGGCTGCGTCGCGCTCGCCCTCCGGCCAGCCTTGCGCGCCGATGAGCGGCACGAA
>JBKJOI010000487.1:0-11881 GCA_046595695.1 Haliangiales bacterium
TTGATCTTCTTCGGCGTCGGCCCGGGCTCCTTGATCTCCGCGTCCGGCGTCGGCGGCAGGTCACCGATGGGATCCTTGTCGTCCTTGTCGTCGTCGTCCTTGTCGTCGTCCTTGTCGTCGTCCTTGTGCGCAGGGCCCGCCTCTGCGGTGGCGTCGGCGATCGACACGCCGGGCGCGCCCGGGCCGCTCTGCGACTGGCGGCGCTCCTCGACGGCCTTGGGGTCCTCGCTGGCGTTCTGCTTGGCGAGCTCCATGTCCTTGGTCAGCTCGGTGTCGGGCTCGCGCCTGGAATTCGGATTGCGCTTGCGGGGCTGGGGCGTGCTCTTGGTCGGCGTGGGCATGAAGGATTCCTCCTGGCCCGGGACGCTGCAAGGCATGGGCCGGGTCAGGGCGCGCCGGTCGCGCCGAAGACCTCGGCGAGCTCGGCGGGCGCGGCCACCTCGAGTTGCGCGTAGGTGCACGAGGCCGCGTCACGATCGGGGCGCAGGCGTACCAGCCGCGTGGCGTGACGGAAGCGCGTGCCCTGCATGTGATCGTAGGCGACCTCGCCGACCAGCTCGGGCCGGACCGCGACCCAGGAGAGATCGCGGTCGCCGGTCCAGCGGCTCTGCCCGCCCGGCATGCGCTGGTGACCGTTGCCGGCCGCAGTGTCGGCTTCAGCGGGCGCGGTTTGGCCGGCCGCGGCTGCTTCGCCGGGCACGCCGCCGAAGCGGTGCCATGGATGCTCGGGCCCGGCGCCCCCGGCGAGCGGCTCGAGCAGCGCCTGCACGCGCCGGCGCTCGGCCACCGCCATGCCGCTCGCCACGCCGACGTGGTGCAGCGTGCCCCCGGCGTCGAAGAGCCCGAGCAGCAGCGAGGCCAGGCCCTTGCCGTCCTTGCCGAGGCGGTAGCCGGCGATCACGCAGTCGGCGGTGCGCTGGTGCTTGATCTTGGTGAGGACGCGCTCGCCCGCGACGTAGGGCAGGTCGAGCGGCTTGGCCATCACGCCGTCCAGGCCGGCGCCCTCGAAGCGCGTGAACCACAGGCGCGCCTGCGCCTCGTCGGTGGTCGCGGGCGTGAGGTACAGGGGCGGGCGGCAGCCGGCGAGCGCCCGTTCCAGCTCGATGCGCCGCTCGGCCATCGGCAGCGACCGCAGATCGCGTTCGCCCAGTGCGAGCAGATCGAACGCCACCAGCGAGGCGGGCGTCGCCTGCGCCAGGAGCTTCGCCCGCGAGGCCGCCGGGTGGATGCGCTGCAGTAGGGCCTCGAAGTCGAGCCCGGTGGGCGTGGCGATCACGATCTCGCCGTCGAGCACGATGTGCTCGGGCAGCACGCGCGGCAGCGCCTCGACCAGCTCAGGGAAGTAGCGGTTGAGCGGCTTCTGGTTACGGCTCTGGATGGTGAGCTTGTCGCCATCGCGGAAGACCAGCGCGCGGAAGCCGTCCCACTTGGGCTCGTAGAGGTACGCGCCCGAGGGCATCTCGCGCGCGAGGATGGCGAGCATCGGCGCGATCGGCGGCGTGACCGGGGCTTCGGACATTCTCAGTGGCTCCTTGTGCCGACGCGCTTGCGCATCGCGGCGGTGATGGACTGCTGCACTTCGAAGTAATCCTTCCACGGATCGGGCTCGACAACCCGCGCGGGCAGCGTGAGCACGTTGAATGCGCAGATAGTTAGGACCAGCACCACGAGCGCTTCGCGCCCCAGCCCTCCCGCCGAGCGCGAGCGTGGTGGGCGGACGCGCACATCGTGGCGCGGTTGCACGTGGCGCGCGCGACCAGGCGCGCTAGCCCCTCGCCACCACGAAGCTTTTGGCCCTGCGTGCGGTCGGCAGGAGTTGGTCAACGCCTTGCATTTACCCGGGTCATGCGCTGGAATTCCGGACACGAGAGCCCCAACGTCGACGATCGCCGTTCCGAAGGGGGGCGGTCGGTGGGTGGCATCGGTGGCCTCGGCGGCATGCTCATCCCCATCGTCGGCCGCTTTGGCTGGAAGGGCCTGCTCGTCGCCGGCGTGGTCCTGGTCGTGATGCAGAGCGGTGTGTGCCAGGGCGGCGGCTCGCCGACCGCGCAGCATGCCGTGCGGCCCGCGGCGCCCGGCGCCGCCGGCGCCACCGAGGACGAGCTCGTGCACTTCGTCTCCTTCGTCTTCGACGATGTGCAGGCAAGCTGGGCGCGCGAGCGCGCGCGCACGGGCAAGGACTTCGCGCCCGCGCGGCTGGTGATCTTCCGCGACGCCATCTCGACCGGGTGCGGCAACGCCTCGGCGGCGGTCGGCCCGTTCTATTGCCCGCGTGACCGCATGGTCTACATCGACCTCTCGTTCTATCGCGAGCTGAACCGGCGCTTCGGCGCGCCGGGCGACTTCGCGCAGGCGTACGTGATCGCGCACGAGGTCGGCCACCACATCCAGAACCTCGACGGCAACCTCGACAGCGACAGCGCACGCGAGTCGATCGCCGTCGAGCTGATGGCCGACTGCTTTGCGGGTGTCTGGGCGCGCGACGCCGAGCGCCGCGAGCTGCTCGAGGCCGGCGACGTCGGCGAGGCGCTGGGCGCCGCGGCGGCCGTCGGCGACGACCGGATCCAGGAGCGCTCCACCGGCGACGTTCGCCCGGAGACCTGGACGCATGGCTCGGCCAAGCAGCGCGAGGCCGCCTTCGACCGCGGCTTCCGCGGCGGCACCTCCGAGGCGTGCAGGCAGTGAGCGTCGTGACGCCCTTCCGCACCGCCGTCCTCATCAGCTTGTCGCTGGTGCTCGGGTTCGGCCGAGCACGCTACGCCCTTGCGCAGGATGCCCCGGCCACGCCGATCTTCGGCAGCGCACGGACCACTGCCGAGGCGCAGGAGACCCCTTCCACACCCGTCTTCGACATCCCGACCGACGGCGTCGAGCTCGCACCCGGGTTCACGGTCCGCGGCTACTTCTGGAAGGCCAAGCTGCGTACGTCCGAGTTCAACGTCAAGATGGCCATGAGCGGCCTTGCCGTGCGGCACACCATGGCGCGCCATGTCTGGACCCAGGTCGGCGTGGGCCTGGTGGGCACGCGGGAGATCAGCATCGAGAACGTTCCCAAATTGACCGTGCAGCCCGCCGTGTTCTTCGGCGTCGGCGCGCGCCTGGTCGACACCAGGCCGGCGAGCGTCGACCTGTTGTTGCAGGGCGGGACGGCGGTCTTGGACACCGATGTCCCCATGTACATGACGATGCTGACGGTCCAGTTCACCTTCCGGTAGCGCCGCACGCGGTACGGGCTCGATGCGGGCGGCACCCGACCACGGCTGGCCCATCGGCACGTGGAGTGCAGGGTCTGGTCCCGTCTCTCTCGAAAGGAGAACGCGTCATGGAACTCATCTGGACTCTCATCATCGGTCTCATCGCTGGTTCACTCGCCAAGCTGCTCATGCCGGGCCGGCAGGGCGGCGGCATCCTGATCACGATGGTGCTGGGCGTCGGTGGCGCTCTCCTCGCGGGCTTCCTGGGCCGAGCGCTGGGCTGGTACGACTCGCCCGCCGAAGGTCCGGGCCTGATCGCCGCGACCCTGGGCGCGCTGCTGGTCCTGGTCATCTACGGGGCGGTTCGCCGCCAGCGAGCGCGCTCCTAGCGCCGAGTAGCGCGTGCGCACGAACGTGCGGTCTCGCACACCGTGCGCAAACGCCCCACGCAAACGACCGATCGAGGGAGAAATCGCATGAACGACTCGAAGACGCCGAGCAGCGAGCGCAACCAGGGCGAGGGCAACCGCGACGCCGACCGCAACTACCGGGAGGCCGTCCGCCGCTTCGTCGAGCAGGGCCGAGTGGCCCCCGCAGCCGCGGCGGCGCAAGCTGCCGTCGATGGCGACGAGGCGCCCGCGCTCGAGGCCGCCGAGATCGCGGGCAAGCAGCGCATCGCCGAGAACGAGTCGGAGAAGGGCTCCGGCCCGCTGCCGTCCTTCTGGAGCCCGAAGCAGGAATCGGCCTGGCAGCGGGTCGGCGAGGCGCTGCGCCGTGACTGGCTGCAGACCAAGGCTGACCTGGGTCTCGGCAGCGGCATCGAGCTGGGCCAGACCGCTACGGACACCATGAAGCAGGCGGCGGGTGTCAGCGCTCTGCCGGGCGGCCAGGACGCCGGCGTGGACTGGGATCTCGCGCGCCACGCGATTCGCCTGGGCCACGGCGCCGCGACCTACTGGATCGACGACGACGCCTGGACCGCCGAGGTCGAGGCGCGCGTCCAGCGCGAGTGGGACGGCATGGGCACCGGCATCGCGTGGGAGCACGCGGCACCGCTCGTGCGCCACGGCTGGGAGCAGGGCCGCAAGGACGTCAGCAGCACCTCGTAGCCGCGCGCGCGACTCAACGTGCGTGCAGCCGGTACTCGCGCGGCCACGTGAAGCGGAACGTGGCGCCGTGGCCAGCGGTCGACTCGACCCACGCGCGCCCGCCGTGGTGCTGGACGATCTTGCGCACGATCGACAGCCCGATGCCGGTGCCCTCGACGCGATCGCGGGGCGCCAGCGTCTGGAACATTCCCCAGATGCGCTCGTGGAACTCCGGTGCGATGCCGGGTCCGTCGTCGGCGACCATGAACTCCCAGTGGTCCACGTCGGGTCGTACGCCGACGCGCACCTGCGCCGGTTCGGGCGCGGGCGCGCGCCCGCCGTGCTTGACCGCGTTGGACATGAGGTTCAGGAACACCTGCTGGAGCGGCACGCGCTCGGTCTCGAGCACGAGCGGCGGTAGCTCGCAGGTGATGACGACGTGTGGCGGCGCGCCGAGCAGCTGGATGGTCTCGTCGAGGAGCTGGTTCACGTCGACGCGCGCTGGCGGCATGCGCGTGCGCCCGGCGCGCGAGTAGGCGAGCACGCCATCGATGAGCGCGGCCAACCGGTCGACGCGGCCGCGCACCAGGCCCAGGTACTCGCGCGCCTGGTCGGTCAGCCGGCCTTGCATGTCCTCCTCGATCCACGTGGTCAGGCTGGCGATGCCGCGCAGCGGTGCCTTGAGGTCGTGCGAGGTCACGTAGGCGAACTCGTCGAGGTCGGCGTTGGAGCGCTCGAGCGAGCGGATGAGCTCCTCGCGCTCGCGGAACAGGCGCGCGTTGTCGACGGCGATGGCGGCTCGGCGCGCCAGCTCCTCGACCACCGGCAGGTCGGCCTCGCTGTAGCGCAGCCCGGAGTCGCCCGCGATGAGCGAGACCGCGCCGACGGTGCGGCCGCGCGCCTTGAGCGGCACGATGATGGACGAGCGCAGCTTGAGCCGGCGCAGGATGGCCAGGTGCTCGGCATCGCGCGCCACGGTCTCGAGCTGGTGCTCGGCGTACTCGTGGACCAGCTCGGGGATTCCGGTGCGGATCACGTGGTGGACGCCGCGCTCCTCGGCCGGGTCGGCCGGGTAGCGGGTGTGCAGCTCGCGCGCCAGCATCTCGAGCTCGGGATCCGCGTGCACCGCGTCGACGCGCCGCAGCTGGCCGTCGGTGTCGACGACGTCGACGACGCACCAGTCGGCGAGCGCGGGCACCGCCAGGCGCGCGACGCGCCGGAGCGTGGCCTCGTAGTCGAGCGACGAGGCCAGCTCCTTGCTGGCCTCGAGCAGGAAGCGCTGGACCTCCCAGGTGCGCTTGCGCTCCGAGATGTCGCGCACGTAGCCGGTGAAGAAGCGGCTGCCGCCGGCGTGCACCGCGGTGATCGCGAGCTCGACGGGGACCTCGCTGCCGTCGCGGCGCAGCGCCGACAGCTCGAGGCGCGTGCCCAGCATCTCGCTGGTGCCGCTGGTCAGGTAGCGCTTCATGCCGGCGCGGTGCGCCTCGCGGTAACGCAGCGGGATGAGGACCTCGGCCATCTCGCGGCCCAGCACGTCGGCGCGCGCGTGGCCGAAGATCTGCTCGGCCGCCGGGTTGAACTCGAGGATGCGGCCGTTCTCGGCGATCGTGATGATGCCGTCGAGCGCGGCCGCCAGGATGCCCGCCTTGGCGGCCTCGCTCGCCGCGATCGCCGCCTGCACGCGCGTGCGCTCGATGAACTGTCCGAGCTGGCTGCCGACCGTGCGCACCATGCGCAGGAGCTCGTCGTCGGGCGCGTGCACCTGGCGGCTGAAGAACTCGAGCACGCCAAGGACGCGCACGCCGAGCCGCACCGGGAACGCGAACGCGCCGTGCAGCCCGGCCAGGGCCGCGGTGCGCTGGCGCGGGAAGTTCTCCGAGGCATCGATGTCGGCGATCCACATCGCCTTCCCCGAGGCCCAGACGTTGCCGGGCAGCCCGACGCCGGGGGCGAAGCCGGTGGTGTGGCTCTGCAGCTCGAAGTCGAGCGCCTGCACGCCCGGCGCCGACCACACGGCGCGGCAGCGCAGCAGCCGCTCGCCGCTCGGCTCGTCGATCTCCCAGTAGCTGCCGACCTGCCACTCGAGCGCGCCGCAAATCGCCTCGAGGATGCGCGGCAACGCGGTGGCGACCGAGCTGGCGTCGGCGAGCACGCCGGCGACCGCGTGGTGCGCGGCGAGGCGCCGCTCCGCGCGCCGGCGCTCGGTGACGTCGCGCGCGACGCCGACGATCTGCACGACCTCGCCGCGCTGGTCGAACACCGGTGACTCGACGGTGTCGAAGTAGCGCTCCTCACCGTCGCGGCTGCGGTGGATCGCGGCGCGCACCTCGACCGAGGTCCGGGTCGAGAAGGCGCTGGCCTCGTCCTCGCTGTGCCGCTCGATGCCGCCGACCTCGAAGTGATCGCGGGCTGCACGGTTGGCGAAGACGACGCGCCCGTCGGGCGTCTTGCCGTAGACGAGGTCCTGCAGCGAGTCGAGGACCTGGCGCTGCCGGTGCTCGCCCGCCTGCAGCGCTGCCTGGGTGTCCTTGAGCGGCGTGATGTCGACGAACACCGCGAGCGCGCCCTCGAGGCGGCCGTCGGGGGCAAAGATGGGCGCCGCGCTGCCGATGAGCACGCCGAAGCTGCCGTCGAAGCGCTGGATGCGAAACTCAGCGGGCTCGGCGACCACGCCGTCGCGCAGGCAGCGCGCCATGGACCAGTCACCGGCGGCGAACGGGCGGCCGTCGGGATGGAAGGCGCGGTACTGACCCCAGCCCTCGACGTCGTCGGCGGTGGCGCTGCCCGCCCAGATGCGCTCGGAGGCGCGGTTCTGCACGATCAGCTTGCCCTGCGCGTCGGAGACGATGACGCCGTGTGGGCTGTTGTCGAGCACCGCCTCCAGGATGCCGTGCTCGTGCGAGGTGCTGAACCGCAACCGCTCGAGCTCGCGGCGCAGTGCCTCGAGCTCGACGAGGGTCTCGTCGGTGGGCGGGCGCGCGGGCTGCTCACTCATAGCTGACCACTCTAGCGCGGGTTTCATACGGGAGCCGCGCGGGTTCCGGGAATCCGTCGCCGCGCCATGCTCAGGCGCGGCGGGCGCGCCGTCCCAGCACGTTGTACAGCGCGAGCCCGGTAGCGGCCAAGTCGAGCGGCCGTGCCCTGACGAAGCGCGAGACGCGCTCGTAGAGCTCCTTGCCGCTGCGCTTCCAGACCGCGAGGTCGAAGCGCGCGCCGCGCTTCGTCGCGCTACGGGTGCGCGCGGCGGGCGGCTTGGCGGTGACGCGCGCGGCGATCGTACTGCGGCTGCCGTTCTCGTCCGTGCGGGCCTTGTTGGCCTCCGGCGAGCGCTGGTCGCTCAAGAAGGTCGCCGCGGCGACCTCGCCGTCAGGCCTGGGCGACGGGCCGCGCAGCGTGCTCGCGCCGGCACCGTGGTTCTTCGGCTTCTTGTGCTGCTTCTTCTTGGAGCCCTGGTCCGGGCGCTGCTGCGTCTGCGTGGCCATCTCTGTCTCCCTTCGCCGGCCTCGCTGGCTCGGCATATCTCAGTGTCTTGCAGGCGGCGTGCCGGCGCGCGATACGCGCGCAAGCGCACAGCGCGCGCGAGCGCACAGGTCGGCGCACACGGACGGGGTCAGCGCGCGATGCGTGCGCCGAGGCGCGACCGCGGCAG
Organism: Haliangiales bacterium; assembly: GCA_046595695.1. Classification (GTDB taxonomy): domain Bacteria; phylum Myxococcota_A; class Polyangia; order Haliangiales; family SHYZ01; genus JBKJOI01. The sequence continues at coordinate 7,932 of JBKJOI010000487.1, forward strand.
ACGGCGCGCGGCCGGCCGGATAAGTTGGGTGGTCGCGGCGTCCGGCGCCCGCGCGCGACGGTGGCCGGTCGCGCGACGCCGCAGCGCGCGGAACGGCCCAGTGGACACCGAGGCGGCGCGGAACGCCCGCTCGAACTCGTGCGCACTGGTGAAGCGATCCTCGGGCGCCTGCGCGAGCGCGCGCGCGACCACGGCGTCGAGCCGCGGACCGACGCCGACGCGGTACTCGGAGGGCAGGGGCAGCTGGGCGCGCACCTGCTCCGCGGTCTCGGCGAACGAGGTGCCCGGGAACGGCGAGTAGCCGGTGAGCATCTCGAAGAGGATCACGCCCGCCGAGTACAGGTCGCTCGCCTGCGTCGGCTGCTCGCCGGCGAGGATCTCGGGTGCCAGGTAACCGGGGGTGCCGCAGACCTCGCCGGGCCTGGCGCAGTGCTCGTCGGCGACGCTGGCAACGCCGAAATCGACCAGCCGGACCTCCTCGCGGCCCGGGCCGCGCGGCACGACCATGACGTTCTCCGGCTTGAGATCCGCGTGGATCACCTGGCGCACGTGCACCTGGGCGAGCGCGTCGAGCAGCGAGCAGAAGATGCGCGTGGTGCGCAGGAAGCTGGGCGGCTCGTCCTCGGCGATGAGCGAGCGCAGGCTGCGTCCGTCCAGCCACTCGAGCACCAGGAAGGGCAGGCCGGCGACGGTCTCACCGTACTCGAGGAACTCGACGATCAGCGGGTGCGAGACCGCGGCGAGGGCGCGCGCCTCGCGGCGCACATGGTGGCGGCAGCGCTCGTCGTGACCCAGGTAGGGCTGCAGGATCTTGATAGCCACACGCCGACCGTCGGCGCGCCGGAAGGCGTCGTACACGCGGCCCATGCCGCCCTCGGCGACCAGGCGATCGACGCGGTACTTGAGCGCATTCTGGTGGTCGCTGGCGGTGGCGAGGCCGTCGGGGGCGTGACCCATGCTGCCGGAATTTGCAGTGCGCGTGCCAACCACGCCACGCGTGACGAGATCGCTCGATGTGCGCGCGCGCCTCGAATCACCTGGGTTCAGGGCCAATGGACCGCGGCGACTTCGTGAGCCTGGTAGTGGCGCGGGCGGCGCCGAGGCGGGTTACTGGGCGACGATGAGGACGTCGACCGCGGTACCGTCGGGGGCGCGGAACGTCACCGGGTACTCGCCGTAGGGCACGTTGAAGCGCAGCTCGCCCAGCTCGACGCGCGCGCCGGGCGAGAGGCCGTCGAACAGGATCTCGTCGATGCTCACGTCGTAGGAGACGCGACCCATGAGCTTCCAACCGTTGCGGTAGGGCGAGGCGTGCAGGCTGACGTCCTCGCCGGCGTTCACGGTCCACACCTCGTCGAAGTTGACGCGCACCGACGGACCGACCGCGTTGCCGCCCTCGCGATCGAGGGCGAGCTTGTCGGCGCGACGCACCTCGACCTCGGTGTAATCGATCTCGTAGCCGTAGGCGTCGATGGCGATGATCTCCGCCGAGCCTGCGCCGGTGCCGGTGACGCGCCACTCCGAGTCGAACGCGCCCCGCTCGACCAGCTCGACGCGGAGCACATAGGGGTCGCTCGAGATCAGCGTGAGATCGTCGACGTCGCCCTCGCCGGCGTCGTCGAGCGTCACCACCGTCGAGCCGCCGATCACCAGCTCCTCGTCGAGGCTGCAGCTCGACTTGCCGCAGTCGTCGGGCGTGAACGTGAGCACGCCGTTGTCGCCGGTCGTGATCGTGTTGCACGCGGCCAGCAGGGCCAGGGGGAGGACAGAAGCAAACCAGGAGAGTCGTTCGTTACGCATGCTCGGAGCTAGAGCAGCCGGCGTGCCATCGATCCGATCCATGCATACAAGTGCTCGTGTTTGCATGGTTTTCCGCTAGAAACGTGAGCGCGCGCGGATCCCGATGGTCAACGGCCGTTCGCGCGTAGGTGTGGTCCCAACGGCACGGTGAGAACCACCTACAACATCCGGCTCACCCGGGCGCGCCGGAGCGCCGCGGATCCGCGCATCGTGCGAGGCTACAAAGTAGAGCGCGAGCCACTCTTCGCGGGATGCGAGAGGCTGACGGCGCCTACTTCGCTTTTCGGCGGGGCTTGTGCGCGGCCGTCGCGGCGGGGGCTTTCTTGGCGGCGGCGGCGGTCTTCTTGCGGGGCTTCGGGGCGGCGGCCGCGGGCGCCACGTCCGCGTCCAGCTCGATGCCGAAGACGCCGGCGAGCGCCGAGGCGGCGAGGCGTTTCTTGCCCGACCTCGTCGTCGCTCCGCTGCCGCCCACGCTCGCGAGCACGTCAGCCGAGGCGGCGCCGGCGATGAGCTGCGCCTGGTCCACCTGCCGGAGCGCAAAGAACAGCTCGGGACGGGCGTCCAGGCGCGCGCCCACGCCGTAAAGCGTCGCGGCGATGTGCTTGCACATCCCGGCGGAGTCGGGGCACGAGCACGACAGCGCGATCTCGCGCGGTCCGGGAAACAGCCCCGCGCCGGCGCGCGTCAGCACCGTGAGCACGTCATCCGACAGCTCGCCGCGGAGGAGGCCGATGAGCGACGCGATCTTGCCCGAGCACTCGCCGATCACCCCCTGCCAGCGCCTGGCCTCGAGCCGTTCGATGGTGATCTCGATCTCGTAGAGCTCGCTGCCGGCGACCAGCGCCGATACCTTGCCGGGCGCGACGTGCAGATCGACGACCGAGCCATTGCGCGCGTAGGTGCGGCCGCGCGGCAGCCGGTTCGCGTAGTCGCTGTAGCGCTCGAGGTTCTCGCACCACGCCTTGCCCCAGAAGGTGCGCGCGATCAGCCGGCCGTCGATGCGCACCGGATCGGCGGGTCGGCCGCGCTTCTTGGCGCGCTTGGCCAGCTCGCGCGCCGCGTTCGCCCGGCGCACGGCGACGGGCACGTACGGTGCGTATTGATCGTATCCCCAGGCCATGGTCGGTCGCTCCTCGTCGCTTTCTACCGTATTTCCGGGCGCGCTGCCCGGCGCGTTCCAGGGCGTGCTCCGGGCGCGCTGCCCGGCGCGTTCTTCTAGTTCAATTTAGCTCTCCGCCGCGGCGCGCGACAGATCGAGCGCGACCAGCGCCATGAGCTCGTCGTCGCGCAGCTCGGTCAGCAGCGTCTCGGCGCCGCGATCGGCGAGCATCTCGTTGGACAAGCCCTGCTTGGCCTCGATGAGCGCGTCGATCTTCTCCTCGATCGTGCCGCGGCAGACCAGCTTGTGCACCAGCACGTTCTTCTTCTGGCCGATGCGGTAAGCGCGGTCGGTGGCCTGGTTCTCGACCGCCGGGTTCCACCAGCGATCGAAGTGGATCACGTGCGAGGCCGCGGTCAAGTTGAGGCCGGTGCCGCCCGCCTTGAGCGAGAGCACGAAGAAGGGCGCGCGCTCGTCGCTCTGGAAGCGCGTGACCAGCGCCGGGCGCTGCTTGACCGGCGTGCCGCCGTGCAGCACCAGCCCGGGCCGGCCGAAGACGTCCTCGAGGAACGCCGCGAGCGGCGCGGTCGCCTCGCGGAACTGGGTGAACACCAGCACCTTCTCCTGGCGCGCGGCGATGCCCTCGGCGAGCTCGCGCAGGCGCACGAGCTTGCCGCTGTCGGCCTCGGCCCAGGCGCCGTCGCCCAGCCAGTGCGACGGGTGGTTGCAGATCTGCTTGAAGCGCATGAGGTACGCGAGCACGACCCCCTTGCGCTGGATGCCTGCCTTGCCGGCGGCGAGCTCGGCGCGCAGGTCGTCGACGGCGTGCTGGTAGAGCGCGGCCTGCGGGCGCGCCAGCGCGCAGAAGGCCTTGACCTCGGTCTTGTCGGGCAGGTCGCTGACGACGCGTGGATCCGACTTCAGGCGGCGCAAGAGGTACGGCTGCACCAGCTTGCGCAGCGGCGCGTAGGGCTCGCTCGGCCGCTTGCCGAGCTGCTTGGTGAACGCGGTGAACTGCTTGGCCGTGCCGAGCAGGCCGGGGTTCAGGAAG
>JBKJOI010000872.1:0-6035 GCA_046595695.1 Haliangiales bacterium
TAGCGTAACACGTGCTATCTTCGTGTGGGATGAGCACTCAGATCCTCGATCGGGTGCTGGCGGCGGCTCGCCAGCTGGGCGCCTCGGGCGTCCACCTCAAGGCCGGGCAGCCGCCGATCTTCCGCATCAAAGGCGAGCTGCGCACCGTGCGCGACGTGCAGCCGCTCACCCGCGAGGTCATCGCCGCGTTCGCGATGAGCATGATGTCGGATCGGCAGCGCGCCGAGTTCGAGAACAGCCTCGAGACCGACCTCGCCTACGGCACCCCTGACGGCGTGCGCTACCGCGTGAACGTCTTCCAGCAGCGCGGCCAGGTCGGCATGGTGATGCGCCTCATCCCGCCCGACGTGCCCCCCTTCGAGCGTCTCAACCTGCCCGCCGCGGTGCTCAAGCTCGCCGACGAGATGCGCGGCCTGGTGCTGGTCACCGGCATCACCGGCTCGGGCAAGTCGACCACGCTCGCGGCCATGATCGACTACATCAACCAGCGCCAGGCCTGTCACATCGTGACCGTCGAGGATCCGGTCGAGTACGCGTTCCGCGACAAGCGCTCGATCATCAACCAACGCGAGATCGGCTTCGACACCAAGTCGTTCTCGCGCGCGCTGCGCGCGGCGCTGCGTCAGGACCCCGACGTCATCCTGGTCGGCGAGATGCGCGACCTGGAGACCACCGAGATCGCCATGGTTGCGGCCGAAACTGGCCACCTCGTGCTGTCGACCTTGCATACCGTCGACGCCACGGAAACCATCAACCGCATCATCTCGATCTTTCCACCGCACCAGCAGGTGCAGGTGCGGCTGCAGCTCGCCGGCATCCTGAAGGGTGTGATCTCGCAGCGCCTGGTGCCGCGCGCCGACGGCAAGGGCATGGTGCCCGCGGTCGAGATCATGGTGGGCACCGCGCGCGTGCGTGAGCTCATCACCGACCAGCACCGCACGCGCGAGCTCCACGACGCGATCTCCACCGGCCGTGACCCCTACGGCATGATCTCCTTCGACCAGTCGCTCGCCGAGCTGGTGCGCAGCAAGCTCGTGACCTACGAGGTCGCCCTGAGCCACTCGACCACGCCCGACGACTTCGCCCTGGTGTTCCGTGGGGTCTCGGGCGGCGGCACGGCCGACGCGTGGCAGAACGAGCAGATGAACAAGCAGAACCAGATACCCAACTCTCGCGCGGGAAGCGGAGCGCAACCAAATGCTGGCGAACTCGACATTGAACGATTCACGAAAGAATAGCGGCCGGCGCCTCGTCGCCTGGCTCCTCGCCTTCGGGCTGGTCATGCTGGCGTCACCGCTGGCCATGGCCAAGAAGCGGGTCGTGGTGCTCGGCTTCGACGGCCCGCAATCGGGCAAGGCCGAGGCCGCGGTCGTCGCGGCGGTGAAGAAGAAGCACACCGTCGTCTCGGCCGGCCAGTACAGCAAGGCGCAGAAGAAGCTCAAGATCAAGAAGCTCAGCGACAAGAACGTCGCGCGCATCGCCGCCGAGATCCAGGTCGACGCGATCGTCACCGGCAAGATCAAGCGCAAGGGCGCCAAGTGGTCGCTCACGCTGGTCGTCCGCGAGGGCGTCTCGGGCAAGGTGAAGGGCCAGGCCAAGATCGCCCTGCGCGCCCCGCGCATCGACGCTCGCGCCAAGACCGACATCGCCGCTAAGGTGCTCCCGCTCGTCAACAAGACGCGCGCGATCGCCGGCGCCTCGAGCGACGACGGTGGTGACGACTCGGGCGACGACACGAGCGACGAGGTCGCCATGAACGACGACGGCGACGGGGAGGCGGAGGCCGACGAGGTCGTGCCGCCCAAGAAGGGCAATAAGGGCAAGCCCGCGGCCGACGACGAGACGCCCGCCGAGGAGCCGATCGCCGAGGACAAGCCCGACGACGAGGCGGTGCCCGGCGTCGACGACGAGAAGACGGTTGCCCAGGCCGACGAGAGCGACGGCGACGTCGCCTCGTCGGTGACCGCGAGCACCGGGGATAGCGACGGCGGGTCGATCGCGGGCGGCAAGTACGCCCGCCACGGCGCCTTCCACCTGGAGCTGGGCATGTCGGCGGTCGGGCGCACGCTCACCTTCACGAGCCAGGAGTCGCTGCTCGCCGAGCAGCAGCCGAACGGCTACGAGGGCGCGATCGTCCCCGGTGGCATGATCTCGGGCGAGCTCTACCCGCTCGCGTTCAGCAAGCCCGACGGCATGCTCGCCGGCATCGGCCTGACCTTCGTGTTCGATCGCGTTTTCGTGCTCAAGTCGCGCTACGCCGAGGACGAGTTCGACACCACGCAGCAGCGCTTCGGCATCGGCGTTCGCTACCGCCTGCCGCTGGGCAAGCGGGCCACGCTGCCGACGATCCACGTGGGCATCGGCTACAGCCAGCTGTCCTTCATCATCGACAACGGCGCGACCGCGATCGGCCTGCCCGATGTGGAGTACGCCTACCTGGATCCGGGCGTGGGCATGCGCCTGCCGCTGGGCACCGCCAAGCTGGCGCTGCTCGTCGACGCACGCTACCTGCTGGTGCTCGAGACCGGCGAGATGGGCAACGCTGACAACTACGGCTCGGGCGCGGTCGCCGGCCTCGACATCGACGCGGGCGTCGAGTTCCGCCCGATCCCGCGCCTCCCGATCCACCTGGGCGTGCGCTAGCAGCGCATGGCCTACGACTTCGACGGCAGCGGCATGCAGACCAACCGCGACGCCGAGCCCGACCAGGACGTGGGCGGCGCGCTCGACGTCTTCCTGGGCGGCTACGTGACCGCCGGCTACATCTTCTAGGCAAGCCCGCCGCAGCGCCCCGCCGCCTTCGCTCGCCCGCCCGCACGGCCTGAGATCACTCAGGAATCTCTCCCCTCAAGTCTCCCTGGATCCGGCCGATCCAGCACGGCAGTGCAAGTGTGCCTGCGATGAGCCGCCCCCTCGCCCTCAGCGTCATCACGCTGATGGGCCTGGTGCTGCTCGCGAGCCCCACGCGTGCGGTGGCCGCGCCGGTCCCGACCATCACGCTCTCCGCCGACGTGGCCGAGCAGTCCAGCGCCGGTCGCTTCGAGGTGCTCGAAGACCAGCATGGCGAGCTCACGGTGGAGATGCTCCGCGACGGCGCCGCGGCCGAGCGCTGGCACCTCGTCAGCGAGGCCAACCCGAACCTCGGCTTCAAGGACTATGTGTACTGGGGCCGCTTCCGCCTGGAGAACCCGCTGACCGAGAAGGCCGATCGGGTGATGGTGTTCCACTACCCGCCGCTCGACCGGATCGAACTCTTCCTGGAACAGCCCGGCGGTGGCTTCGAGCGCCACGTCGCCGGCGACCTCCTCGCCTACTCGGCGCGCGAGTACAAGTACCACCTGCACGCCTTCGAGCTGTCCTCCGCGCCCGGGCAGGCGCGCTGGGTCTACTTCCGGGTCCAGAGCACCAGCTCGATGCAGCTCGGCTTCGACGTCATGACGCCGGCCCGGATGACCATGTCCGGCACGAACCAGCTGTTTCTCCACGGCGCCTACTACGGGCTGATGCTGGCACTCGCCCTGTACAACTTCTTCCTGTTCATGGCCATCCGGAGCCGCGCGTACTTCTGGTACGTCGTCTACGCGATCATCTTCACGCTCACGCAGATGGGCATCGACGGCATGGCCGGGCGCTATCTCTTGCCCGAGCACCCGGGCGCAGCCAATACCTTCACGCCGCTCATGATCGCCGGGCTGCTCGCGCCGCCGCTGCTCTTCGCCCGGGAGTTCCTCGACACCCGGCGTCACCTGCCCCGCCTCCACAGAGCCGTGACCGTCATCATCTACCTGGCGGCGATCCCGATCGCGCTGGCGCTCTTCGGTCCCTACGGCCTGGCGGTCCGCGTCGCCGCGCTGCTCGCGACGCTGACCTCGGTCCTGTGCGCGGTGCTCGGCGTGCTGGTCTGGCGCAAGGGCCACCGGCCGGCCCGGTTCTACGTGATCGCCTGGAGCTCGGTGATCATCGGCACCATCCTGCAGATCCTGGTGTCGTTCGGGCTGCTGCCGCCGAACTTCTTCTTCGCCAACATCCAGCGCATCGGCGGGGCGATCGAGGTCGTCCTGCTGTCGCTCGCGCTCGGCGATCACATTGCGTCGATCAACGCCGAGCGCGATCATGCCAAGGCCGAGGCCGTGGCCATGGAGCGCGACCTGGCGCTGACCGGCGCGGTCCAGCAGCTCTTCCTGCCCAAGCAGGACAGCTTCCACTCGCCGCTGCTGTCGCTGCGCGGCTTCTACGCGCCCGCGGCCCGCTGCGGCGGCGACTGGTGGTGGTACGAGCCGCTCTCCGAGGGCCGGGTGCAGGTGCTGCTCGGCGACGTCACCGGCCACGGCGCCGGCGCCGCCATGGTCACCGCCGGCGTCGCGGCGGCCTACCGCGCGCTGCCCGAGACGGCTCGCCACGGCGACGTGCGCGTGGTCGTCGAGGCGCTGAACGCCAGCATCGTCAGCATCTGCGGCGGCGCGCACCACATGACGCTGGCCGCGCTGGAGATCGACCCGATCCGCGGCATCGCGCGCTTCATGAGCGCGGGCGCGCCGGCGGCGCTGGTGATGCGCAAGAACGGCTCGATCGAGCACCTCGCGGCCGCCGGGCGGCCCTTGGGCGAGCCGGAGCTCGTCATCGGCCAGGCCGAGCTGTCCATCGGCCCCGGCGACCGGGTCTTCGTCTTCTCCGACGGCCTGCCCGAGATGGCCCACGCCAACGGCCGGCAACTCGGCTACCGCGGCGTGAGCCGCCTCCTGCACGAGACGCTCGGCCGACCGAACGACGAGGCGCGCACGCTGCTCTCGGCCTCGCTGCGCGCGGTCGGCGAGAACCGGCCGCAACTCGACGACATCGCCTTCGTGATCATCGATCTCGAGGAGCGGCAGCTGGAGCGGCAAGCCGCATGAACCCTACCTACGCATGGTCTCGAGCGAGACAAACCGACTCGGTCGGGGAAAGTGAGATCCAGTGAGGCTCGCAACCAAGTCCATTCCACCGTCCAGACCAGCCCGCGTCGTCGTGGTCGGCGGACCCGGGCGACCCCTGGGGACGACCTCCACCTCGGTCGATCAGGTCGCGTACATCGACGCGCTCGACCTGGGCCGGCCCTACAGCCAGCAAGATGTGGTCGTGCTGCGCAGCGGCGCCGGCGTCGCCCACGAGCAGACCTTCGAGGCGCTCGCGCGCCTCCCCGAGCCCGAGCGGCCGCGCGTCGTGGTCGCCGGCGAGCTCGCCGATGCCGCGTTCCGCGCGCTCATCGAGCACCACGGGGTCGCCCACATCATGGCCTCGCGCGACGGTGAGGCCGAGCTCGACCTCGCGGTGACCGTCGACAAGCTACTGTCGAACGACCTGTTCGGCATGGGCCGCTACTTCGTCGGCGAGGGCGCGCCCGAGCGCTTCGTGTGCCGGAGCGCGGCACAGCGCGACGAGCTGCTCGACTGGGTGCGCGCGTACGGCGCCACCCACCACATCCGCGCCCGCCTCGTCGACGTGCTGATGGTGGCCGCCGACGAGATGTTCACCAACGCGCTCTACAACGCGCCCACCGACGGAAGCGGCAACCACCTGTACGCGGGCCTGTCGCGCTCGGTGAAGGTCGTGCTGAACAGCCCGTCGCACGTCGAGATCGAGCTGCGCTGCGACGGCCAGCGCCTGGGCATCGCGACCGTGGATCCGTTCGGCTCGCTGCAGCCGCAGGTGGTGCTCGAGTCGCTCAAGCGCTGCTTCCACCGCGCCGAGCCGCGTCCCGGCAGCACCGGCGGCGCCGGGCTGGGCCTCTACCTGCTGCTCGGCTCGCTCTCGCACGTGATCTTCAACGTCGCGCTGGGCCGGCGCACCGAGGTCATCGGGCTCATGGATATCTCCGGTGGTTACCGCGGCCTGGCGGCGGCGGGCAAATCCTTCAACCTGTTCGTGGAGCGCTGATATGGCGGACATGAAATGGACGGCCGACGCGGCGAGTCGCCGCTTCGCCCTGGTGGGCATGGTCTCGAACGGCAACGAGCTCACGCCCATGGTGGCGGCGGTGCCCGCGAGCGCGACCATCA
>JBKJOI010000587.1:0-7905 GCA_046595695.1 Haliangiales bacterium
GATCTCACGGACTTGCGGCATTCTCGGGCACCGGCCACGGCCGCGTCGAACGAGACCTCGAAAAAAATGCGCCGCGGATGTCGAGAACCGCTCATCGGCTCCGACCACCGGGTGAACGCGCCCCACGGCGGGGCGTCCGCACAGAGGAGCTGACATGAAGTACATCCTGATGATGAACACCCCGGGCGCGGGCCCGTACCAGGTCGCGCGCTGGGCGCAGGAGGACCTGCAGGCCCACATCGCTTTCATGAGGGGCTTCGCGAAGAAGCTCGGGGACGCCGGCGAGCTGGTGGCCGCCGAGGGCCTGGCCGGCCCCGATCAGGCCAAGCTCGTGCGCGCCGGCAAGGCGGGCGAGCCGATCACCGACGGCGTCTTCCCCGAGTCGAAGGAGTTCCTCGCCGGCTACTGGATCGTGGACGTCGAAAGCCCCGAGCGCGCCTACGCGATCGCGGCGGAGGCCTCCGCCGCGCCCGGTCCCGGTGGCGCGCCGCTCGACATGGGCATCGAGGTGCGGCAGGTCATGAGCGGGCCGTCCAAAGACTGCTGATGCCGCTCTCGCTGGACCCCCACGCCCAGCACCTGTTGCGCGAGCTGGCCCCGCAGGTGCTGGGCGCCGTGGTCCGGCGGTACCGCGACTTCGCCGCCTCGGAGGATGCGGTCCAGGAGGCGCTCATCGCCGCGGCGGCGCAGTGGCCACACGACGGCCTGCCCGAGAACCCGCGCGGCTGGCTCATCCGGGTCGCGTCGCGACGCATCGCCGATCACGTGCGCGCCGAGACCGCACGCCGCCAGCGCGAGGCGATCGTGGTCAGCCTGGTGCCCCCGGAGGACCAGCTCGTGCTCGCCGCGGACGAGGAGCACGCGACCGAGCGCGACGACACCCTCGATCTCCTCTTCATGTGCTGCCACCCGGTGCTGTCGCCTTCGTCGGCGATCGCGCTGACCCTGCGCGCCGTCGGCGGCCTGACGACCTTCGAGATCGCCAAGGCGTTCCTGGTGCCGGAGGCGACCATGGCGCAGCGGATCAGCCGGGCCAAGCAGAGCATCAAGGCCTCCGGCGTGCCCTTCACCATGCCCACGGCCGAGGAGCGCGCCGCGCGTCTCGGCGCCGTGATGCACATCCTGTATCTCGTCTTCAGCGAGGGCTACGCCGCGACGTCGGGCGCCGAGGTCCACCGCAGCGACCTCTCCGGCGAGGCGCTCCGCCTCACCCGCATGCTGCATGGCTTCGTGCCCGATGACGGTGAGATCGTGGGGCTGCTCGCGCTCATGCTGCTGACCGACGCCCGCCGCAGCGCGCGCACCGGGCCGGCCGGCGAGCTCATCCCGCTCGATCAGCAGGATCGGAGCCTGTGGGACCAGGGCGCGATCGCCGAGGGTGTGGCGCTGATCACCGCCGCGTTGCCGCGCGGCGCGGTCGGCCCCTACCAGCTGCAGGCGGCGATTGCGGCGGTCCACGACGAGGCCGCCAGCGCCGAGGCCACCGACTGGGCGCAGATCCTGGGGCTCTACAGCCTGCTGCAGCGCATGTCCGACAATCCGATGGTGACGCTCAACCACGCGATCGCGGTGGCGATGGTGCACGGCCCCGCGGCCGGGCTCGAGCGCCTCGACGCGCTCGCTAAGGACCCGCGCGTGGGCGGGCACCATCGCCTCGACGCGGTCCGGGCGCACCTGCTCGAGCGGAGCGGCGATCGGGAGGGCGCGATCGTCCACTACCAGCGCGCCGCCGCACACACGACGAGCACGTCGGAGCGCAACTATCTCCTGACGCAGGCGGCGCGGCTGAGCGACGCGGGGAAGTAGCGGCCAAGGGGCACGAGGACTCCTTCGCGCTCAGGCCGCCTTGGCGCGCGAGATGATCGCGTCGCCGTAGCGACGGATGGCGTAGAGCTTCTTCTCGAGCGGCGTCTGGTCGGCCTCGTAGGCCTTGCGGAAGCCGACGACCAGATCGGTGACGCCCATGTCCTCGAGGCGACGGATACCCTCGATGGTGTAGGCATCGGTGGAGATCGCGTGGATCTCGAAGGGCACGTGCTCGCGGCCGTGCTCGCGCAGGAGCTGCCTGAGCTTGCCGATCATCACGACCAGCTCGGCGGGATCGCCGCCGCCGTGCATCCAGCCGTCGCCCAGCAGCGCGGCGCGGCGCAGCGCGGCGTCGGAGTGTCCGCCCACCAGGAGCGGCACCGGCAGCGTCGGCGCCGGGCACATCTTGATGCTCTCGATGTCGAAGTGCGTGCCGTGGAACTCGAAGAAGTCGCCGGTCCACAGCCCGCGCAGGATGGTCATCATCTCGTCCATGCGCTTGCCGCGGCCCTCCCAAGGGATGCCGCAGATCCGGTAGTCCTCCGGCCAGGGCGACAGCCCGACGCCCAGGCTGAAGCGGTTGCCGGTCAGCACCGCCACCGACGCGGCCTGCTTGGCCACCAGCACCGGATGGCGCATGGGCAGCTTGAGCACGAAGGTGTGGAAGCGCAGCCGCTCGGTCACCATGCCCAGCGCGGGCGCGAGCGAGAACGGCTCGATGAACGGCTTGTTCTCGAGGAACTCGCGGTTGCCGTCGGGCGTGTACGGGTACTTGCTGTCCGAGACCTTCGGGTAGGCCAGGCTGTCGGGCAGCGTGTAGGCGTGGAAGCCCGCCGCCTCGGCGGCCTTGGCGAGCGGCGCGTACTGCGGCGGGTCGCACATCGTCTCGGCGAGAGAGAAGCGCATCATGAGCAGGACTAGAACATGTTTCACCCCCGGCGTCGATATGCTGAGGCACTCGCTACCTGCCCTTTCCGAGGAGCCCGAAGATGCAGATCCAGATCGCCGCGCTGTTGGTCTCGATCGGCGTGGGTGTCCTGCTGGCCGCGCCGGCGCCGCTAGCCGTGATCCACGCGGCGCCTGCGACGATCTGGGGCGTCATTCTGGACCTGCCGCGCTATGCCGAGTGGGACCCCTGGCTGACCCACGCCGAGGGCGACATGACTCCGGGCGGCCAGGTCACCGTCGACGTGGTGCTGAACGGCAGCACGCAGGAGGCCGAACACACCGTCATCACGGTCGAGCCGTACACGCGCTTCTGCTGGAAGGACGCCGGCTGGACCACGCGGCTGGTGCCCGCGCAGCGCTGCCGCACGCTCGAGCTGCGCGCCGATGGCTCGGTGAAGTACGTCAACGAGCTGATCCTGGACGGGCTGCTCGCCAAGCTGGTCGACCTGACCAACGGCGCCTCGATGCGCGCGGGCATGGCGGCAGAGAACGCCGCGCTCCGGCAGCGCGCCGAGGCGCTGTAGCTCGGCCGGGCCACCGAGCGCCCCGGATCGGTCGCTCGATCAGGGTGCGTTCGGGGCCGGCGCGGTCGCCGGCGGAGACGCGGTCGGCACGCCCACGTGCCAGGTGCCATGGAAGCCGAACGGGTTGGGCGCGTCGAACAGCCGCAACGCCCAGTCGTTCGCCTGGCCCAGGCTGCGATCCTTGAGCGCATGCGCGTGGCACAGGTCGGTCGTGGTGCCCATGCACACCCAGGCCTCACCCGCCGCGTGGCTGACGTCGAGCGTCCAGAAGCTAGGCTCGGATTGCGCCAGGTACAGACCCATCCACTCGAGCTCGGCATCCCAGCGAGCGCCCTTGACGGTCCGGGCATGCAGGTTGCCCACGAGCACGAGCATCGGTTCGTCGGGGTGCAGCTTCCTCACGGCCAGGATCTTCTCTGCCATGGCGCGCTCGCGCGGCTGCTGCTCCTGGACGAGCTCGTCGTCGAAGAGGAACACCCGTAGCTCGAGGCCCGCTGCGCGCAGCTCGCGGAGCGTGTCGACCAGCCGCAGCACGGCCACGCTGCTCCGCCCGTCCTCGAGCGGCCGATGCCAGTGGCTGCCCTCCAGCAGGAGCGCGCGGTCGGCCGGTGTCCCCGCCGAGGCCAGGTAGCGATCGAAGCGCTCCTGCTCCTGCACGGGGATCTCGAGGCCGAGCCACACGGGCGCCTTGCCGAGCGCGACGCGGCACGCCAGGTCCCCGAAGAACGCGGCCATCTCGGCGGTGCCGTGCATCTCGCCCAGCACCACGAGCCGCGAGCTCCCGATCAGCAGCTCGCTGCCGAGGATCGCCGGCCCGCAGCGCTCGGGCGTCACAACGGCAGCGGGGGGCGCGGCCTCGGCGGGAGCGGGCGGCTTCGCGGCCAGCCGCGAACCGGAGGTGCAGGAGGCGAGCGCGAGCAGCGCAAGGAGCACGCCGCCGGGCCCGCGCGTCGTGGTGCGAGTGACCAGTCGATGGATCATGGGCGCCATCGTACGCGTGACAGGGAGGGCTGGCCCACGGAGCCGCCCCGCGGTGTGATCAGCGCCGCAGACAGCACCACCCGAGCGATCGCCTTCGTCATGGCGACCTCCCGACTTGGCGAATGAGAAAACGGCTCGTTTCTCGTATAGTGAGCCGGCCTTGAAGCGTCGAGCAAATTCACCGGACGAGCTGCCGCGGCACCGCCACAAGCTGACCCGCGCGGAGGTGCTGCAGACGCAGAAGACGCGCCTCCTGCGCGCGACCGCCGAGGCGGTCGCCGAGAAGGGCTACCGCGCGGTGACCGTGGGCGACATCGTGCGCCGCGCGGGCGTGTCGACCAAGACCTTCTACGAGCTCCACGCCGACAAGGAGGCCGCGCTCTGCGCGGTCTACGACGCCGTCGACGGCATCATGGAGCGCTACTACGCGAGCCTCGAGCCGCCCCGGGCCGGTGACGCGCGCACGCGCCTGCACGGCGCGGTCGCCTTCGCGCTCGGCCGGCTCGCGACCGACGCGACCTTCGCGCGCCTGCTCATCATCGAGGCGGTGGGCGGCGGCCCGCGCATCCAGGCGCGCCGCAACCAGGCGTTCCGCCGCATGGCCCGGCTCATCGCCGAGTCGCTGGCCCGAGAGCGCTCCGCCGCGGTCGACGAGACGCTCATCATCGCCTACCTGGGCGGCGTGACCGAGCTCGTGCTCCAGCACCTAGCCGACTCGCCCGCGGACACGCTCGGCGTGCTGGTCGAGCCGGCCTGCCGCTTCACCGACGCGGTGTTCTTTCCGAAGGCTAGGGCAGCTGCGAGATCGCGTAGCTCGTGACCGTCAAGGTGTCGAGCGGATCCAGGTTCGCGTCGAGCGTGCGGACGCCGTCGACCGGGCAGCACGAGTAGGGCGCCTCGTCGATCCACAGGCCGTGTACGGGGTTGCGCGGCGGCGGCCTCGGAATTTCGAGCCTGGGTGGCAGGGGGCCACGAGTTACTGGACTCGACGGCATCTAGGCGGCGTCGCTGCCGATGCCCACGATCGACGCGATCCGTCCGTCGAGCTCGAAGATCAACGTGCGGCAACCGAACGCGACGTCCAGGTGGGCGACCGTGAGCACGCGCGCGGGTGCGCCCTCGGCGAACACACGGCCGTCGCACAGCAGCACGACCCGATCGGCGAAGTGCGCCGCGAGCGACAGATCGTGCAGCACGACCAGCACGCCGGCGCCCGCCCGAGCGGCCGCGCGCCCGAGCCCCAGGACCCGCTGCTGATGACCCAGGTCGAGGTTCGAGGTCGGCTCGTCGAGGAACAGATAGCCGGGCGCGGCGTCGTCCGGGCGCTCGAGCTGCGCGAGCACGCGCGCCAGCTGCACGCGCTGCCGCTCGCCCCCCGAGAGCGTCGGGTAGCTGCGCTGCTCGAGGCCGGCCAGGCCGACCGCGACCAGCATGCGCCGCGCGATCGTCTCGGCGGCGGGCGAGCGCTCGTCGCCGTAGGGCGTGCGTCCGAGCCGCACGACCTCGAGCACGCCGAACGCAGCGGTGAGCGTGGCGTCCTGCAGCAGCACCGCGCGGCGCCGCGCCAGCGCGACCGGGTCGTAGCCCGCCAGCGCCTTGCCGTCGAGCGAGACGGTGCCCGCGCTCGGCTTCAGATCGCCGGCGAGCACGCGCAGCAGGGTCGACTTGCCCGCGCCGCTCGGGCCGACCAGCACGGTGAGCGTGCCGGGCGTGACCTCGAGGTCCACGCGGTCCAAGATGGCGCGCGGGCCGCGCCGCACCGTCAGCCCGGCACCGCTGATCATCGCCGGCCGTGCCCGCGCACCGTCCGCGCGACGCACCGGGAGATCACCGGCGCGCCCCCTCCGTCAGCTCGGGGTGCAGGCCGAGCGTGAGCTCGCGCAGGCCCTGCCCGATCCGCGGTCCGAAGCCGAGCAGCACCACGTCGTCGACGGTGACGACGCGGCGCGAGCGGCCCGCGGGCGTGAGCGCCATGCCCGGCTGCGCGAGCAGGCCGTCTTCGCCACCCAGGCTGTCGAGGCCGCGCGCGGGCACGAGGATCACGTCGGGCGCTGCCAGCGCCACAGCCTCCGCGGTGAGCGGCTTGAAGCCGTCGAAGCTGGTGATCGCGTTCTCGCCACCGGCCAGACGAATCATGGCGTCGGCGGCGTTCTTGCCGCCCGCGACCTGCACCGCGCCCGCACCGCGGGCGTAGACGAAGAGCACGCGCGGCTTGCTGGTGGCGCGGCCGGCGAGCGCGAGCGCGTCGTCGGTCTCGCCGCGCATCCGCTCGACGAGCGCGCGGCCCGCGGCCTCCTGGCCGAGCGCGGCGGCGATCTGCAGCACCTTCTCGCGCGCGCTGCCCAGGTCGAAACCGTCGCCGCCGATGAGCACGACCTTCACGCCCGCGTCGCGCAGTTGCTGGATCGCGGCGGGTGGGCCGGCATCGTGCGCGGCCAGCACCAGCGTCGGCCGCTGCGAGAGCACGCCCTCCGCCGCGAGCAGGCGCTGGTAGCCGACGTGCGGCAGCCGGGTGGCCTCGGGAGGGAACATGCTCGAAGTGTCGATCGCGACGACCGAGGCGCCCAGGCCCAGCGCGTAGACCGTCTCGGTGACCGCGCCACCGACAGAGACGATGCGCAGCTCGGTCGCGGGCGGCACCGCGCCGGCGCGCCCACACGAGCCGAGCGCGCCCAGCAGCACCGCGCCCACGCCCAGGGCGACCACCGCGAACGACGCGACGCCGTGGAGGCGCCTCGCGGCGTGCGTCACGGCTGCACCTGCAGGCTGCCCAGCAGCTCGCGCCACCAGCCCGGCTCCTCCTCGGCCGCGCGATCGTCGCGCTTGGCGAAGGCGAGCAGGATGTTCTCGCCCGCCTCGTCGAAGAGCTCGAGCGACGTGACCAGGCCGCTCGCGGTCGGCTTGCGCACGACCCAGGACGCGGCGATACGGTCCTCGCGCAGGTGCAGGTTGAACTCGGGATCGAGGACGTTCAGCCACGGGCCCATGCGCTCGATGCGCACGACCGCGCCCGAGCGGACCTGCAGGACGCCCTGGTTGCCCACGAAGAGCATGATCTTGCCGCCGGTCTTCGCGACCGACGTGAGCAGCGTGTGGATGGCGCCCAGCCCAACCGGCCGCGCGCGATCGCGGCCGGCCAGGCGCAGCGCCTGCAGCCGCGCGACGCCGAGGTCGCGCAGCAGGATGAAGAACTCGTGCGTGTCCTTCATGCCGTCCCAGCGCGCGTGCAGGCTGGCGACGTCGACCTCGGCGTCGGGCCGCTCGGGCGCGCGCGGCGCGACCCGCTCGATCGCGAGTGGCGCGGCCGGCGCGGCGAACGCCTCACGCAGGCGCGTGAACGCCTCGACCGAGCCCTCCGGCTCGAGGAAGACCTTGTGCACCGCGGTGCCGCTGGCGTCGAAGAACTGCAGGCTGCGCCTGGCGCCGTGCTCGCCCTGCTCTTCCAGCGCGAAGCCGTGCCGCCACCCACGCATGAACACGCGCAGGTCGATGCCCTGGCCGACCACCTGACCGACGTGGCCGGAGATCTCGACGCCGCCGTAGGTGCCGCGCACCTCGCTGACCACCTGCTCGTTGCGGGTGAGCGCCATGCAGCGGCCGAGCGTGGGCAAGAGGCCGATCAGCTCGCGCCACTCGCCGGCCAGCC
>JBKJOI010000596.1:0-7409 GCA_046595695.1 Haliangiales bacterium
GACGAAGAGCGGGCTGCCGCGCGACTCGTCGGCGACGATGGTGGCCATCTTCGCCCTGGCCTCGTCGTCTTCGCCAGCGCGCTCGCCTTCGCCACCGCCGAGCAGGGTGAGGGCGAGCTGCCGCGCATCGGCGTGGGTGAGCGGCCCGACCTCGATCTGGCGTACGCCCACCGAGTCGTCGCGCGCGTGCGCCTCCTGCAGCGAGGCGACCAGCGGCGCTGCCGCGTCCTCGGTGCGATAGCTCACGATCAGCAAGAAGGGCGGCGGCGAGGGCGCGCGCACCAGCTCGTGGATGAGCGCGGCGCTGTCCAGGTCGCCCCACTGCAGATCGTCGATCCAAAGGACCAGCGGCCGGCGCAGCGTGATGCGGGTGACGAACTCACGCAGCGCCGTGGCGGCGCGGCGACGGATCTCCTGCGGATCCAGGAGCTCCTGGGCGCGGCGCGGCGCGCGATGGATCGCCTCGACCCGGTTCAGCACCGGGAACAGCCGCACCAGCGCGTGGACCTCGCTCGGTAGCACGGCGTCGGCCTCGTGGCGCGGCAGCTTGAGGAGATGCCGGCTCAGCGCATCGACGATGGTGTCGAGCGCCTTGTAGGGCACCGACTCGTGCTCGTAGCAGCGACCCGAGAGCGTGACCGCGTCACCACGCGCCGCGAGCAGGTCGACCCACCTCCGCACCAGCAGGCTCTTGCCCATGCCCGAGCTGCCGTGCACATAGGCCACCACGGGACCACCAGCGCGCACGGTCTCGAAGGCCGCGGTGAGCTCGGCCGTGTGCGCCGCGCGCCCGATGAAGGTCGTGCCCAGCGTGGGCATCGTGCGCGCCACGACCTGGCGCGGCGAGGGTCGCAGGATGGTCCGTTCGTCGGCGCCCAGGCGCGCCAGCAGGGCGCCCGCGGTCGGCCGCTGGCCCGGCGCGCGCTGGAGCAGCTCCGCGCACAGCTCGTCGAGGTCGTCGGGCACGCCGTCCACACGCTCGCGCGCGCGCGGCGCGGCGCGCGCCTGCTTGTCGAGCAGGATCTTCAGCGGTGGCCCGTCGAACGGCAGCGCCCCCGTGAGCGCCTGGAACAGCATGACGCCGGCCGCGTACCAGTCGCTCGCCTCGGACAGCTCGCTCATCGCCGCCTGTTCGGGCGACATGTACGCCGGCGTTCCGACGATGTTGTGCTCGATGGAGTGATTCGATCCGAGCTCCAGGTTGGCCACCAGGCCGAAGTCGAGCACGACGACGCGGCCCTGCTTCGCCACCAGCACGTTGGGCGGCTTCAGATCGCGATGCAGCTTGCCGGCGGCGTGCAGCGCGGCAACCCCCTGGACGAGCTGGATCAACGCGTCGCGCAGGCGGTCGAGGTCGAGCCTGCCGACCGCGGGCGCCGGGCTCGCGATCCCGGGCTCCGCTCCGGTCACGCCGCTCGGACCGGCGGCCTCGGGGGCCACGGTGTCGGCGGTCGCGTAGGCGCCCGAGGCGTCGCGCCCGACCCAGCGCAGGAAATCGACGCCGTCGACGTACTCCATGGTGAAGAAGGCCTGCTCGCCCTCCGCCTCCATCTCGTGCAACGCGGCGAGGTTCGGGTGCGCCACGTCGGCGAGCGCGCGGAACTCCTTCTTGAAGCGATACAGCGCCGCCGCGTCCAGGCGCTGCATGGTCTTGAGCGCCACCCGTGCTCCCAGCACACGATCGAAGGCCTCGTAGACCACGCCCATGCCGCCCCGTCCGATGACGCGGCGTACCTCGTAGCGCTCGCCGAAGCGACCCGCCTCTGGCCCACCGATCGCAGCGTCGTCGCGACCGAGGCCGTTGCCCCGACGATTCATCGCGGGTAGCCCGGCGCCAGCATCGCGCAGTAGGCCGCCGGGTCCTTCACCTGCTGGGCTCCCAGGCGGGCGACCGCGTCGTCGAGCAGGCGCTTGCCCTCGTCGCCGCGGAGGATCTCGCCGCGCCGGTAGCGCGCCGCCGCCGCCCACAGCATCATGTCGTTCGCCTCGGCTTCATCGATGGCGGCCGCGAGCAGGCGCAGCGCGCGGTCGCGGTCACCGCGTCGCATGGCGATGGCGCCCTCGAGCAGGCGCGCCATCGCCGTGGACCACGGGCTCCGTTCGCGCGCGATGCGTCGCGCGTCCTGCAGGACCGACCGCTCGAGCGCCGTGCGATCCCCCGGGCGCTCGTCGAGCGTCGCGAGCGCCGCGCGCGCGCGCAGGTGCAGCGCCTCCAGGCGCACGGCCTGGATGCGGAAGAGGTGCGCGCGCGCCATGCCGTTCCAGCGCGCCCCGATGAGCTCGAGGGCCGAACCGCCGCGCCCCTGGTAGAGATCGACGTGCACCCGCGCGAGCAGCTCGTAGTACTGCTGGACCTGTTGCTCGCGCGAGCCCCACTGCCCCATGGCCTCGTCGAGCTCGCTGCGCGCGCGCTCCACGTCGTCGGCCGCGAGCCACACCGAGTTGCACAGGCCGATGCGCACGTTGGTGAGCAGGTACAGGTCGCCACGCACCCGGGCGTCCTGCATCCAGAGGGGCATCCGGCGCGTCAGCTCGGCCATCTCGCCCAGGTGGAAGAGCGCCCAGCCGGTGAACATGGTCGTGGTGGCGGCCTCGAAGTTCGTGCCGCTCTTTCCCGAGCGGAACTGCTCGCCCGCGCGCTCGCAGAGCTCGAGCGCCTTGCGGAAGCGGCCCTCGAGATAGGCGCTGATGCCGTCGGCGCCGACCGTCCACACCGAGGAGTACGGGTCGTCGAGCTCGGCCGCGAGGCTCTGCGCCGCATCGAGGAACACCTTGGTGCGCCGCTGCGCGGGCACGCCCGCCATCGCGCAGGTTGCCGCCTCGATCGCCAGCCCACGCACGATGCGCGTGGGCTCCCCGGCCCGCAGCGCGAGCATGAGGTGCTTCTTTTGGAACACCTTGGCCTCGAGGGGCCGGACCACCCCCAGGGTGGCACCGACCGACCAGGAGACGTCGATGCGGGTGAGCTCGGTCGCCGAGAGCTCGGAGGCATCGCGACGCTTGAACTTGAAGCCGCGCAGGCGCAGGACGAGCTCGTGGAAGATGAGCAGGGGCACCACGAGCCAGGGACGCGGCAGCTTCATGCCGGCGGCCGCCAGCACGTCCTGGATGGCCCGCATGCCCTCGTCGAGGCGCCCGCTGCGCAAGAGCTGCTCGGCGGCCAGGCGGCTGAGCTCGAGACGATCGCCGGCGGTGCCGCCAGCGATCGCGGCGGAGTAGGCGGCGGCCGCCTCGGCGCCGCGGCCCGCGTTGGCGAGCGCATCGCCGCGCTTCTTCTCCAGGTCGCGCGCCACCACGGGCGCGATGCCGGGCAGCTCGAGCGCCATCTGCCAGAGAGCGGCCGCGCGCTCGAACGCGAGCGCCTCGACCGCCTTCTGCGCCGCGGTCACCGCGAACTGCGCGGCCTCGCGTGTGTCGCCGGCCTCGCGGAAGTGCACCACCAGCGCCTCGGTGTCGGCGGCCCCACCCGCGACCAGCGCCACGGCGAGCCGGTGGTGGAGATCCTTGCGCTCCTCGCCGTCCATGCGCGACACCACGGTCTCGCGAATGCGGTCGTGGTAGGTCTCGACGTCGTACCGATCGCGCGTGCGCAGCGAGCGCACCAGCCGGCCGGTGCGCAGCACGGCGAGCGCGGTGGTCTCGCCTTCACCCATGAGCCGGGCCGCGGCGGCGACGGTGGTGCGGGCGATCGGCTTGCCCGCGACCGCGATCGCCTCGAGCAACCGCCGGGCGTCCAGCGGCAGCGCCAGGACGCGCGCGTGCACGACGTCGTCGAGCCGCAGCGTGGTGCCGACCGCCGACTGTGCGAACGTCTCGCCCCCGATCACATGCCGGACCAGCTCGTCGACGAAGAGCGGACTGCCGCGCGACTCGTCGGCGACGATGGTGGCCTTCTCCAGCTTGGCCGCGTCGCCCTCGTCAGCGTTGAGGAGGCTCAGGGCCAGCTTGCGGGCATCGTGATGCGCGAGCGGCCCGACCTCGATCTGGCGCACGCCCACCGAGTCATCGCGCGCGTGGGCCTCACGCAGGGAGGCGACCAGCGGAGCGTCCGCGTCCTCGGTGCGATAGCTCACGATCAACAGGAAAGGCGGCGGCGCGGGCGCACGCACCAGCTCGTGGATCAGCGCGGCGCTGTCGAGGTCGCCCCACTGCAGATCGTCGATCCACAGCACTAGCGGCCGGCGCAGGGTGATGCGCGTGACGAACTCGCGCAGCGCCGTGGCGGCACGGCGACGGAGCTCCTGCGGGTCCACGATCTCCTGGGCGCGGCGCGGCGCGCCGTGGATGGCCTCGACTCGGTTCAGCACCGGGAACAGCCGCACCAGCGCGTGGACCTCGCTCGGCAGCACCGCGTCGGCCTCGTGCCGCGGCAGCTTGAGCAGATGCCGGCTCAGGGCATCGACGATGGTGTCGAGCGCCTTGTAGGGGACCGACTCGTGCTCGTAGCACCGTCCCGTGAGCGTGACGGCTTCACCACGCGCCGCGAGCAGGTCGACCCACCTCCGCACCAGCAGGCTCTTGCCCATGCCCGAGCTGCCGTGCACGTAGGCCACCACGGGACGGCCGCCGCGCACGCTCTCGAAGGCCGCGGCGAGCTCGGCCATGTGCCAGGCGCGGCCGATGAACGTGGTCCCCAGCGTGGGCATCGTGCGTGGCACGATCTGCCGTGGTGCGCGCGGCCGGACGCTCCTCGTGTCGGCCTCCAGGCGCGCCAAGATGGCCTCCGCCAGTGGACGCTCGGCCGGCGCGCGCAAGAGCAGCTCCGCGCACAGCTCATCGAGCTCGTCGGGCACGCCCAGGGCGCGGTCGCGCGCGCGCGGCGCGGCGCGCGCCTGCTTGTCGAGCAGGACCTTGAGCGGTGGCCCCTGGAACGGCAGCTCCCCGGTCAGCGCCTGGAACAGCATCACGCCGATCGCGTACCAGTCGCTGGCCTCGGTCAGCTCGCTCAGCGCCGCCTGCTCCGGCGACATGTACTCGGGCGTTCCGACGATGCTGTGCTCGACGGAATGATTCGACTCCTGCTCCAGGTTGGCCACCAGCCCGAAGTCGAGGAGGACGACGCGGCCCTCCTTCGTCACCAGCACGTTCGGCGGCTTCAGATCGCGGTGCAGCTTGCCGGCGGCGTGCAGCGCCACCACGCCCTGCACCAGCTGGATCAGCGTATCGCGCAGACGGCCGAGGTCCAGCGCCCGCACCGAACGCGAGGGCGAGGGCGAGGGCGAGGGCGAGGGCACCTTGCTCGCGGTGTGCGGTCCGGACTCGCCGCTCCGCGTGGCGGCAGCCTCGGGGGTCAAGGTATGGGCGGTCACGTAGGCCGCAGCAGGATCACGGCCCACCCAGGTCAGGAAGTCGACGCCCTCGACGTACTCCATGGTGAAGAACACCTGGTCGCCCTCCGCCTCCAGCTCGTGCAGCGCCGCGAGGTTCGGGTGCGCCACGTCGGCGAGCGCGCGAAACTCGTTCTTGAAGCGGTAGAGCGCCGCTGCGTCCAACCGCTGCATGGTCTTGATGGCCACGCGCGCGTTGCGCACGCGATCGAAGGCCTCGTAGACGACGCCCATGCCGCCCCGTCCGATCACGCGGCGAACGTCATACCGTTCCCCGAAACGCCCGGAGTCCGCACGACCCGCCGCGGCGGCGTCGCGAGGGGCGCCATCGCCCCCGAGCTGTCCTGCATCTCGTTCCACCCTCGACGCCTCCGGACACGATTGTCCGGTTGGATCATAGGCGCCACGCAGGCGCCCGGGAAGAGGAGCAAGGACGGCCTGGTCGGCGCCGTGATGTTCGGCCTCGGCCGCGCGCTGGCCGAGACGATCGCGGCCGCGCTCGTGATTCGCTCGGTGCCCGGGCAGCTTCACGACGAACGGCACCGTTCGGGGGTCGGGTCGATGGCCGCAAGTCCGCCGACGGCCGAGGGCGAAGCCACCGCGAGGCGAGACGCCTCCGCGCCTGCAATGTCGCGGAGTTGAACACAGTCGCCGACGGATGCTGCCGCGCGTCATGCCACTCGATCGACACGCACTGGCCATCTGGGCGACTTCTTTTTGCTTGCCAGCCGTTTGACGCCAGGCTTAGTTTGTTCGTCGTCCGAATAAACAAATTTGAAACCCGATCGAAATCGATCGACCTCTCTCCGAGGTGGCCCGCGAGGGCAGGTGCAGTCGGATACCGAGATGGCTTGACTTCGGACTGATAATTTGATCCGACGTCGAACAAACTGGAGGTGAAACTATGGGCAAGCGTTCTCTTTGGCTCCCAGGTACCCCGACCGTCCTTGGTGCGCTCGTCGGCGCCGTCCTCGCCGTGGGCTGCGCCGATACGGGCAGCTTCGAGGATCCCATGGCACCCGATGCCGGCCCGCTGCCGGGCGAGCCCGACGCGGCGGGGCCGCTCGCGCCGTCGGCGCTGCCGTTCGCGGTCGACGACTACTACGCGCCCTCGGGCTACATGGGCGACGGCTCGTCGCCGGGCGCGATCAACGACGTCGAGACCTGTGCCGATCCCCGCCCCGGCGCCTGGGTCGGCAACTGCCATTTCTTCACGTACACGCCCAGCACGCTCAAGTGGGCAGGCGTCTACTGGCAGTATCCGGACGGCAACTGGGGCGACACCGGCGGCCTGGTCGTGCCTGCCGGCGCCACCCAGGTCAGCTTCTCCGCCTGGGGCGTGACCGGCACCGAGAAGGTCACCTTCATGGCGGGTCTCAAGGACTTCGACGGCTTCGAGGGCAAGACCGCCGTGCTCGACCTCGGCACCACCCCGACCGAGTACACCATCGACCTGTCCGCGGCGATCTACACCGACGTGATTGGCGGCTTCGGCTGGGTCACGGACGCCGCCCTGGCCACCGGACCGATCTCCTTCTACGTCGACGACATCCACTGGCAATAGCCGCGCGTCGAAGGAAGACGCACGGATGGTCACGCCCTCCACCGCCGCCCCGCTGGCCACGGCCGATGCCGCAGGCACGCGCACGCAGCACGCGACGCTCCTCCTCAAGCTGATCTGGCGCGAGCGCCAGATCTCGCGCGCCGACGTGGCGCGCCAGACCGGCCTCAGTCCCTCCACGGTGAGCGGGATCGTCGGTGAGCTCGAGCGCGCCGGGCTGGTGCGAGAGCTCGGTGCAGGTGCCTCGCGGGGCGGACGTCGGCCCGTCCTTGTCGGCTTCCGCGACGACGCCTTCGCCCTCGTCGGGCTCGAGCTGGGCGCCTCGCACATCGCGGCGGTGCTCACGGATCTGCGCGGCACCGTGCGCGCCTTCCGTGACACGCGCTTCAGCGTGCGCGACGACCCGCAGGGCACGCTCGCGAAGGCGCGCGAGATCATCGACGAGTGCCTGGCCAGCGAGCGCGTCCCGCGCCAGCGCGTCGTCGGCATCGGCGTCGCGGTGCCGAGCCCGGTGCATCCGC
>JBKJOI010000698.1:0-5295 GCA_046595695.1 Haliangiales bacterium
GCCGCGAGCTGCGCGAGCGCGCGCTCGTCGACCTCGGCGAGCGCGGGCGCACAGCCGGCCTCACCGCGCAGGAGCGCGGTCAGCAGCGTGCGGCCGGACAGGGACGGCACCGCCGCGGCGGCGGCGCGGCAGGCCTCGCGGCGATGCGCCGGATCCGCCGCGGCGAGCCCGTCCGAGAGCGCGGCCTCCAGCCGGGCCGCGCTGGTGCGGCCCGCGGCGAGCTCGCGCACGCCGATGCGCGCGGCGCGCCGGCCGTCCACAGCCAGCTCGGCCACGCACGCCGCCCATGCCGCGGGCGCGTCGCACTCGCCGATCATCGCCAGGTACGAGCGCGCCACCGCCGCCAGCGGCCCCGCCCCGCCCGCCAGCTCGCTCGCGCGCGCGCGCCGCCGCCGCGTGATCGGCGTGCGCCACCGCGTTCCACGCCGCCAAGAACGCCAGCGAGGACAGCGACGCCAGCAGCACCGCCCAGCCGAGCAGCGGGCCGCGTCCAGCGGCGAACGCGAGCGGCGCCAGCGCCACCGCCGCGAGGAGGAGGACGCTCACACCCAGGTCGAGCGCCGCGACCGGCAGCCGCCGCGCCAGCACGCCGTAGCCCGCGGTCGCGACCACGAAGCCGAGCGTGGTCGCCGCGAGCAGCCACGGCAGGCCGCGCGCGCCCCACGCGGTCAGGAAGGCGGCGTCGGCGTAGGTGCGCAGCAGCACCACCGCCGCCATGGACGTCAGCACCGCCGCGACGCCGCACAGGTAGGCGCCGCGGTTCACGAGGGCCTGCCCTCGGCGCCGCGGTTCACGAGGACGTCGTCCCGGCGCCGGGGCGCGCGACCCTCGCGGGGCGGCCGCCGCGCTTCAGGCGCGCCTCTGGCGCAGCCGTCCGACCAGCACGATGGCCAGCGCGCGCAGCAGCTCGGGATGATCGCCGAGCTGGTCCAGCAGATCGTCGCGCTCGAGCCGCACCAGCTCGCAGGCCTCGAGCGCCACCACGGTCGCGCTGCGCGGCTCCCAGTCGAGCGCGGCGAGCTCGCCCACGCACTCCCCGGCGCCCAGCTCGGCGACCCGCCGGCCGCCCTGCTCCACGGCGACGCGCCCGGCCACGATCACGTACAGCGAGTCGCCCGGCTCGCCCTCGGCGAACAGCCGCTCACCGGCTTCGAGCTCAATCTCGGCGCACAGCTCGGCGAGCGGCAGCAGCTCATCGGCGGACAGCGCCGCGAAGAGCGGCGCCTGGTGCAGCGCCAGGGCCCGGTCGAGCACATCGAGCATGGGTCTCCCGCAGCATATCGCAGGTGGGCGGAAGGCCGTGACCGAGATGGCGTACACTCGCGCACCGCCGGGGGCGAGGGGTCCCCGCGACGAGGGAGGAACTGCGCATGGGAGAGTTCGGAATGATCGGCGCTGCGAGCGTGTTCATCGCACCGCTCCTGGGGTTCAGCTTCATGCTGCCGGTGATCGTCTACATCGTCGCGCGCTGGCGCACGTACCGCGAGGGCGCGCCCGGCGATCCGCACCTGGGCCTCAAGACGGTGATCTCGTTCTTCCAGTTCCTGTCCTTCCAGCTCGCGCTGGTCGGCATCTTCCTGTTCCTCTACGGCCTCTTCACCAAGGGCGGCGACGAGATGCGCGGCAGCCTGATGCGCACCGCGTTCGGCGTGCTCGTCCCGTCGCTGCTGGTCTACGGCGCGCACTTCGTGGCGCTGCAGCGCACCAACGTCGTGGAGCTGCCGCTCATCCACCGCATGTTCGCGGGCGTGACGCTGTTCCAGACCGGCATCGCCGGCTTCTTCGCGCTCGTGGCCGGCTTCGTCACGCTGTTCGCGAAGGGCGAGCAGGGCGACGTCGCCCGCATGGTGCTGGCGATGGTGCTGGTGTACACGAGCGCGTGGGTGGTCCTGGCGCTGCGCTTCGTGCAGCGCGTGTCGACCGGCGCGCCGCCGCCCGGGGTGCAGCAGTTCGCCTCGCGCCCGGTCCCGCCGCCCGCCGTGCCCTACCCGCCCGCCTAGAACCATTCTGTTCGCCCGCATATAGTGCCCCCGCCTTGGCCCTTGCCGAAGGAGGCACGATGTCCCGCTCCCCATCCCCGAAACACCGCCACCCGCTCGCCGCGCTCGCCGCGCTCGGGCTCGCGCTCGTCATCGCGCCCGCGCCCGCGCGCGCCGCCGACGAGCCGAAGATCGCCTACTCGAGCTTCGTCCTCGACAACGGCCTGCGCGTCTTCGTCGTCGAGGATCACTCGACGCCGACGGTCGCGATCGTCACCTACTACCGCGTCGGCTCGAAGGACGAGCTGCCCGGCAAGACCGGCTTCGCGCACCTGTTCGAGCACATGATGTTCAAGGGCTCGGCGCACGTGCCCGATGGGCTCATGGACGTGCTCTTCGAGGAGGCGGGCGGCTTCACCAACGCGTTCACCTCCAGCGATCAGACCGTCTACCAGGACATCTCGACCTCGAGCTTCCTCGAGCCGGCGATCTACCTCGAGGCCGACCGCATCGCCGGGCTGACCGACACGCTCGACCAGGCCAAGCTCGACAACCAGCGCGATGTGGTGCGCAACGAGCGCCGCCAGAGCTACGAGAACCAACCGTACGGCGAGTGGAGCCTGCTGGTCTCGGCAGCGCTATGGCCGAAGGGTCACGGCTACCACTGGCCGACCATCGGCTACCACGAGGACCTCAAGGCCGCGTCCACCGACGACGTGAAGAGCTTCTTCCGCAGCTACTACGTGCCCAACAACGCGACCATGGTGATCGTCGGCGACGTCGATCCGGCGAAGACCAAGGAGCTGGTCACGAAGTACCTGGGCTGGATCCCGCGCGGCGCCGAACCCAAGCGGCCCGTCTACAAGGTGCCCGCGCCGATCACCAAGGAGATCCGGCTCTCCGCCAAGGACGACGTCCAGGTACCCAAGGTCTACCTGGGCTGGCGCGGCCCGGCGGCCTTCACCGCCGACGAGGCGCCGCTGGCCCTGGCGGCGTCGATCCTGGCCGACGGCCTCACCAGCCGGCTGAACAAGCGGCTGGTCTACGACGAGCGCGTCGCGCAGGACGTCAGCGCGTCGTTCTCGGGCAGCGAGCTGGGCGGCATGTTCTACGTGATCGCGACGCCCAAGCCGGGCGTCGATCCCGAGAAGCTGGTCACCGCGATCACCGAGGAGGTCGCGCGCCTGGGCAAGAGCGCGCCCGAGGCCTCTGAGCTCACCCGCGTGCAGAACGCGCACGAGGCGAGCTTTCTGAAGTCGCTCGAGGACCTCATGCAGCGCGGCGTCCAGCTCGCCTTCTACGACGTCCAGACCAAGGATCCCGACTACCTGGGCAAGGACCTGGCGCGCTTCCGCGCGGTGACCACGAAGGACATCTCCGCGGTGGTGACCAAGTACCTGAGCCCGAAGTCGCGCGTGGTGCTGACCATTCGCCCGGAGAAGAAGTGATGAGCACGCACAGCGTCACCCGCGTCGCGGCGCTCGCCGCCGCGTTCACCTTCCTCGCCGTCGCCGCGACCGCCACGCCGGCCGCCGCCGCGCCGCCCTGGGAGAAGGCCGGCATCGACTGGGCCAAGCCGCCGCCGATCGGCCCCGAGCCGACCTTCGCGCCGCCGAAACCGAAGCGCCTCAGGCTGAAGAACGGCATGGCGGTGCTGGTGATCGAGAACCATCGCCTGCCGCTCGTGTCCATGGCGCTGGTGGTCAAGGACGCCGGCTCGGCGCAGGACCCGGCCGGCAAGTCGGGCCTGGCCGCGTTCACCGCCGAGATGCTCGACGAGGGCGCCGGTGATCTCTCGGCGCTCGCGCTCGCCGAGCAGGTCGACCAGCTCGGCGCCACGCTGGCGATCTTCACCGGCCACGACTCCACGCGCGTCTCGGTCAGCACGCTATCGCGCACGCTCTCGCCCACGATCGACCTGCTGGCCAAGGTGGTCACCGCGCCCAGCTTCGACGAGAAGGAGGGCGCGCGCGTCCTCGATGACTGGCTGACCGAGCTCAAGCTGCGGCCCGACTCGCCGCGCCTGATCGCCGCGCTGGTGCTGCGCGGCGTGATCTACGGCGTGCAGGCCGCCTACGGCCGGCCCGGCGACGGCTACCTGCCCGAGTTCGCCACCGTCACGCTCGCCGACGCCAAGCGGTTCTACGCGCAGCGCTGGTCGCCGCGCGCGATGACCCTGGTGGTCGTCGGCGACGTCGACACCAAGGACCTCGCCGCACGCCTCGACGCCGCGTTCGGCGCGTGGAAGCCGGCGGGCAACAAGGCGACCCCGGTGAAGTCGCCGGCGGCCAAGCCGGCGGCGCGCCTGTGGCTCGTCGACCGCCCCGGCGCCGAGCAGGCCGACGTGCGCATCGGCATCCACGGCATCTCGCTCAAGGACAAGCGCATCGCCGCGGCCGACGTGATGGCCAACATCCTGGGTGGCACCTTCACCAGCCGGCTGAACCGTCGGCTGCGCGAGGAGCTGGGCTGGACCTACGGGGCGCGCTCCAGCCTGCAGGGCGCCGCCGGCGTCGGTCCGTTCGTGATCGGCACCGCGCTGGTGACCCCGCACGCGGTCGAGGGCGTGGCCGAGATCCTGCGCATCGCCGGCGAGCTGGTGAGCGCCGACGTGCCCGCGGCCGAGCTCGCCAAGCGCCGCTCGAACCTCATGCGCGAGCTGCCGCAGCGCTTCGCCACCAACGCCGAGACCGCGGGCGCGTTCGCGACCCTCGTCGAGGTCGGCCTGCCCGACGACTACTACGCCGGCTACGTCGCGCGCCTGAAGAAGGTGAGCGCCAAGGACGTGCGCGCGGTCGCGAAGGCGCTCGTGCCCACCGGCAAGCTGATCGTCGTGGTCGTGGGCGACGCGGCGGTGGTGCGCGCCGGCCTCGAGAAGCTGGTCGGACCAGCCTCCCTGATGTCCCCCGAGCTGACGCCCGTGGCACCCGCACCTGCGAGGTAGTCGCCACCCGGCACCTGCTGATAAAATCCGGGCGTCTCACCCGATGCCCCCTCCTCCCAAGACCGACCCGCCGGGGCAACGCCAGCACGCCCGCTTTCCCGTCGACTGGCGGGTCAAGCTCACGTGCAAGGACTGGCGCATGGCCGGGCGGGTCGCCGCGGCCAACGCCAGCCGCGGCGGGCTGTTCCTGTACACCTCGCGCCCGGCGCCCATCGGCACTCCCGTCGAGCTGACCATCCAGCTCCCCGACGGCACCAAGCTGCCGCTGCGCGGCACCGTGCAGCACGTGGTCACCGCCGAGCAGGCAGCCCAGAGCGGCGGCGGCGCCGGCATCGGCGTGCGGATCGACGCCGAGCACGCCGCCGATCTGCT
>JBKJOI010000879.1:0-3443 GCA_046595695.1 Haliangiales bacterium
GCTCAGCTCGCGAAGGTGCTCGGCGTGCTCGAGCGCATTCAGAAGGAGTTCAACGCGGCAGCGACCGGAGGCAAGAAGGTCTCGCTCGCTGATGTGATCGTCCTCGGTGGCTGCGCCGCCGTCGAGCAGGCTGCGAAGAACGCGGGGTACGACGTCGAGGTTCCCTTCACGCCGGGCCGAGCGGATGCTTCGCAGGCGCAAACCGACGTCGACTCCTTCGCGCCGCTCGAGCCCTTCGCCGACGGCTTCCGCAACTACCGCAAGACGGACCTGAACGTCTCGGCAGAGGCGATGCTGGTGGATCGGGCGCAGCTCTTGACGTTGACCGCCCCCCAGATGACCGCCCTGGTCGGCGGCTTGCGCGCGCTCGACGCGAACTTCGAACGGGCGAAGCACGGCGTGCTCACGAAGCGCCCGGGCACGCTCACCAACGACTTCTTCGTCAACCTGCTCGACATGCGCACGACGTGGACGGCGACCTCGGAGGCCGCGGCCGTGTTCGAAGGACGCGACCGCGCGACGGGGGAGCTGAAGTGGACGGCCACCCGCGTCGATCTCGTCTTCGGTTCGAGCTCCCAGCTGCGGGCTCTCGCGGAGGTCTACGCTTGCGAAGGAGCGGAGCCGAAGTTCGTGCGTGATTTCGTCGACGCCTGGAGCAAGGTGATGAACCTCGACCGTTTCGACCTGCTCTGATCCTGCGCGCTGCCGGCCTCGTCGAGGCGCGGCGGCAGGGCAACTGGATCTACTACCGCCTCGCTGAGCAGGAGCACGCCGACCGTCGCAGGCTGCTCGAGGCAGTGGTCGTGGGCTCTGCGAAGCAAGAGGTCCTCCGGCGCGACGTGGAAAAGATCATCAAGGTCCGCGGCCCAGGGGCCTGCAAGTGACGGCCTCGAGAGGAGAACGACCGTGAGCATTCGCATCGGCATCAATGGCTTCGGGCGCATGGGGCGGCTGGTGCTGCGCGCGGCGTGGGGCTGGCCCGATCTGGAGTTCGTCCACATCAACGAGGTCAAGGGCGGGAGCGAAGCTGCCGCGCATCTCCTCACCTTCGACTCGGTGCACGGGAAGTGGCCACGAGATGTCCGGGCGACCGGCCCCGACGCCCTCTCGATCGACGGCAAGCAGGTGACCTACTCGGAGCAGGGCAAGCCCGGCGATGTCCCGTGGCGGGATGCCGGCGTCGACCTGGTGCTGGAGTGCTCGGGCAAGTTCCGCACCGCGGACACGCTCGGCGTGTACTTCGAGCGCGGCGTGCGCAAGGTCATCGTGGCGGCGCCGGTGAAGGAGAAGTCGGCGCTCAACGTCGTCATGGGCGTGAACGATCATCTCTACCAACCCGACGAGCACCATCTGCTGACGGCGGCTTCGTGCACCACGAACTGTCTAGCGCCCGTGGTGAAGGTCATCCACGAAGGCCTCGGCATCCGGCATGGCCTGATCACGACGATTCACGACATCACCAACACCCAGGTCGTCCTCGATACCCCGCACAAGGATCTGCGCCGGGCGCGCGCCAGTAGCCTGTCGCTCATTCCGACGTCGACGGGCTCGGCGACGGCGATCGGGCTCATCTACCCCGAGCTGCTCGGCAAGCTGAGCGGGCTCGCCGTGCGCGTGCCGCTGCTCAACGCGTCCCTGACCGACTGTGTCTTCGAGGTCTCGCGGCCGACGACGGTGCAGGAGATCAACGGCTTCCTGAAGGCGGCCGCCGATGGTCCGCTGGCCGGCATCCTCGGCTACGAGGAGCGCCCGCTCGTCTCGGTCGACTACAAGGACGACCCGCGCTCGGCCATCGTCGATGCGCCGTCTACGATGGTGATCGACGAGACCTGCGTGAAGATCCTGGCCTGGTACGACAACGAGATCGGCTACGTGCATCGGATGGCCGAGCTGGCCCGCAAGGTCGGCCAGTCGCTGCGTTGAGACGACCATGACGGGTGTGCGTAACTACGTGCTGGTCACCGCGGCCTACTGGGCGTTCACGCTCACCGACGGCGCGCTGCGGATGATCGTGTTGCTGCACTTCCACGACCTGGGCTACAGCCCTGTCCAGCTAGCGTTTCTGTTCGTACTCTACGAGCTCTTCGGGGTGGTGACGAACCTGCTCGGTGGCTGGATCGCCGCCCGCATGGGCCTGCGTGTCACGCTGCTGGCTGGGCTTGCGCTACAGGTGGCGGCGCTAGGCATGCTCTCGCTGCTCGGATCGAACTGGACCCAGGCGGCCTCGGTGGCGTTCGTCATGGCCGCGCAGGCACTCTCCGGCATCGCCAAGGACCTCACCAAGATGAGCTCGAAGAGCGCCATCAAGACGCTCGTGCCCGAGGCCCAGGACTCGGCGCTGTTCCGCTGGGTCGCGCTCCTCACGGGCTCGAAGAACGCGCTCAAGGGCGCGGGCTTCTTCGTGGGCGGGCTGCTGCTCTCGGTGCTCGGCTTCCAGCGCTCGCTGTGGGCCATGGCGGCCGGCCTGCTGATGATCTTGATCGGCGCGGTGGTCCAGCTGCCTGCGGCGATGGGGCGGGCCAAGGGCAAGTCGAAGCTCAGCAGCATCCTGTCCAAGAGTCGCGAGATCAACGTGCTGTCGGCCGCGCGCTTCTTCCTCTTCGGGGCACGCGACATCTGGTTCGTGGTCGGCGTGCCCGTGTTCCTCACCGAGCGCCTTGGCTGGGGATTCACCCAGGTGGGCTCGTTCCTGGCCCTGTGGGTCATCGGCTACGGCGTGATCCAGTCGGTCGCTCCTGCCCTGCTCGAGAAGCTCAGCGGCGACAGAGTGCCACGTGCGCGCGCTGCCCAGGTGCTGGCCTTCAGCCTGGCCCTGGTCATGGCGCTCGTGCCGCTCGGCTTGCTCACCAGCCTTTCCTCACCGACGGTGGTGCTCGGCGGGCTCGCGCTGTTCGGCGTCGTCTTCGCCATCAACTCGTCCGTGCACTCGTACCTGATCCTGGCCTATTCGGACGGGGACAAGGTCGCGCTCGACGTCGGCTTCTACTACATGGCGAACGCGGGCGGCCGGCTCGTGGGCACGCTCTTGTCGGGGCTCATGTACCAGAAGGCGGGCCTGGTCGGCTGTCTCTGGACCTCCGTCGGGTTCGCCCTGGCCGCGTGGATCGCCTCGCTGCTGCTGCGGGACCCACAGAAGCGCCTGTTGGCGTCCGATGTGAAGGTGGAGGCGGGCGAGTGACGACGCACCTCGGACGCCTGACCACGCTTGCGGGTCTCCCCAGCGTGGCCGCGGAGGGAGCGCGCAGCCCGTCGTCCCCTGCTACCATGCCTGCGCCATGTTCGCGGTGTCAGGGACCCCAGTGCTCGAGGAGTTCGTCGGGCGCGAGCCCGAGCTACGCGCGCTCGCCGCCGCGCTGGAGACCTCCGCCGAGCGCGCCGTCACGGTGCTCGTCCGCGGCGAGTCGGGCGTGGGCAAGAGCTCGCTCGTCCGCCGCTTCGCCGAG
>JBKJOI010000937.1:0-2629 GCA_046595695.1 Haliangiales bacterium
GCGCGGAGCTCCCAGGCCAGGCTCGCTCGCTGGAACAACCTGGCGAGCGGACGAGGCCCGGGGCTGACCACCTCGAGGGGCACGGAACCGCTGGCGCGGCTGGCTTCGCCGGCGAGCAGGATGGAAATGCCCTTGCGACCTGGGAGCGCCAGCGCCTCACCGGGCCTGGCCCGGTACCTGGACTCGACCAGCGCACTGAGCATGAAGAACGCCGCCGCGCAGAGGTTCGACAGCATCCGGTCAGGCGAATCCCAGTTGAACAGGGCGAACCCACCGTAGAGGAACGCGCTGGCCCACGCCCAGGGGTTGCGCAGGGCCGACACTGGGCGCGGCCGCGCCGCGTGGCGCCTCTCCTCGAGCTCCCCTGTGAGCACGTGGTTCTCGCGCTCCACCCGGACGAGCTGACGCTCGAGATGGTCGAGCTTCACCAGCGCGCGAATGGGCTCGTCGTCATCGGGCATGGGCAGACAGCGACAAGATACCCGCTTGCGGCCCGACCCGGCGCCGCCATCGAGGTCGCTGCGTCCGACCGCGTCGCGCGGGTCACATGGAGCCATGAAATCGCCTGCGTGATACGTTCGCGACCCACAAGAGGAGGCTCACATGCCGGATAGCGTCTACAAGGTCATCGAGATCATCGGATCGAGCACCAAGGGCTTCGAGGCAGCCGCGCAGGTGGCCATCGAGCGCGCCACGAAGACGCTGCGCGATCTGCGCGTGGCCGAGGTGGTGGCGCAGGACCTCGCCATCGAGAATGGCAAGATCAAGGCCTACCGCGTGAAGCTGAAGGTGTCGTTCAAGTTCGACGGCAAGTAGCCACGCGCGCGCGTCCCCGCGGCGATCTGACGCTATTCTCCCGGTCCATGCCGCGCTCCTCTCTGCTTCTCTCCGGATACCTCGTCGCCCTCTCACTCCTCGCGCTGGTCGCCTGCGCCGGCGACGACGACACGCCCGCGCCGGATCCGGGCGCGCTGGTCGCGGTGACGATGCAGAGCCGCGTCGGCGTGCTGCTCGACGAGGT
The DNA here is from genome assembly GCA_046595695.1 of Haliangiales bacterium. Classification (GTDB taxonomy): domain Bacteria; phylum Myxococcota_A; class Polyangia; order Haliangiales; family SHYZ01; genus JBKJOI01. The sequence continues at coordinate 1,022 of JBKJOI010000937.1, forward strand.
CCCGACCACGGCGCGCGAGGCGCTCGCGGCCGACCTGTTCGGCCAGCCAGCGGACTTCTGGAAGGCGCGCGCCGAGCGCCAGCTGCAGACGGCGCTCTACCGCCTCGTCTACCGCAACTTCTACGGCGACGGCCTCGGCCAGCTGCCCCTGCCGCCGACCACGCTCTGGAGGATCGAGGTGCAGGCCGCGGAGCGCGCGACCGTCGACGGCCACGACCTGGTCGTCGCCGCGTACAGCTTCGAGAGCCTGCTGGTCACGCCGGCGGGCGAGCCCGGTCTCGCCGACGCCCGCCTGGCGACGATCGGCGGGGTCGTGGACGAGGCGTTCCTCTTGCCCGTCGATCCCGAGCACCTGCTCGAGCGCACCGGCTACGCGTGCATGAACGAGGCGGACTTTCCGCCCGGCAGCGTCGACACCGAGAACGCGCCCGCCTTCTACGATGACACCTGCGAGGCCGGCGACGACGCCGACGGCTGCCACCTGACCGCGCCGATCCCGACGCTGTCGTGCGCCGAGGCGGTGGCCGCGCAGGTGGGCGGCGTCAGCACGTCCTTCCGCTTCGAGCGGGTGGCGTGGAGCGCCGCGCGCGCCGACGCGGCGCGCGTGGGTGAAGCGCGCGCGGGCGGCGCGCAGCTGCGCGCCATCGAGGAAGGCGTGCGCGACAACCGCATCGTCTACCGCTTCTTCCCGGCGTTCTCCTGCGCCATCGCCGAGGGCTGCGTCGGCGCGGCCGGCTGGCGCCGGCTCCTGCAGTTCACCGCCACGATGCACAACGTCGGCGACGAGGACGCCGCGCTCGGCGACGTCGGCGAGGGCAGCGCCGCGGTCGCCAACCACCTGGTCTCGCTCAGCGCGTGCCACCAGCACATGCACTTCAACCACTACGGCAGCTTCAGCTTCGGCACCGATCAGAGCCTCGGCTCCAAGCGGGCCTTCTGCCTGGAGAGCACCAGCCGCTACTTCAACAACGAGACCACGCCGCTCGTGCACCCCTACTCGTGCGCGTTCCAGGGCACCGCGCGCGGCTGGGGCGACGACTACATCGCCGGCCTCGATTGCCAGTGGGTCGACATCACCAGCGTCGACGCCACGGGCGGCCTGACCGCGCCGCTCACCTTCGAGGTCAACCCCGACGCGTTCCTGTGCGAGGGCGAGCTGGTGCGCGGCTCCGACGGCCTGCCGCTCTTCGAGCCGACCTCGTTCACCAACGAGGACGGCGACATCGAGAGCCGCTTCCAGTGCCTCGCCTTCGCCGACGCCGACGCCGACAATCTCGCGACCGTCGACGTCACCGTACCCGAGGCCGGCGGCCTGGTCACCGAGCCGTGCGCGCGCTTCCAGGTGGGCACCACGCGCAACTGCGGCCTCGAGCGGCGCGGCGCGGCGTTCACCTGCGTCCCCGGGACCGCGGTGACGCTGAGCTGCACGGGCGGATCCGAAGCCGCGCCCGCGGCGGTGCGCGTGTGCGAGGCCAGCTGGCTGCTCGGCGCGATCCCGTGCCTGTACGCCGACGCGCTCGGCCGCGCGCTGCAGCGCGCGCGGGAGCTCGCGGGCCGCTCCGGCCAAGAACGTGGACAGCCCCGGGCCGAAGCCCGCTCCGTGCACGT
>JBKJOI010000951.1:0-14267 GCA_046595695.1 Haliangiales bacterium
AACAACCTCGACGACGACTGCAACGGCGCCATCGACAACGGCGTGTCGCAGGGCTGCTACACGGGCCCCGGCGGGACGAGCGGCGTGGGCGTGTGCCGCGCGGGCTCGCAGGCTTGCAGCGCGGGCGCCTGGGGCGTCTGCACGGGTCAGGTCACCCCGGGCACCGAGATCTGCAACAACCTCGACGACGACTGCAACGGCCTCATCGACGACGGCATCTCGTGCACGCCGTGCACGCCGCAGACCGAGGTCTGCAACGGCAACGACGACGACTGCGACGGCGCGATCGACGAGGGCCTGGTGCCGCAGAGCTGCGGCGTCGACATCGGCGCGTGCGCGTTCGGCACCACGTCGTGCTCCGCGGGCACCCAGACCTGCGTGGGCGGCATCGGCCCGGTCGCCGAGATCTGCAACAACGCCGACGACGACTGCGACAGCATCACCGACGGCTTCTCGCGCGGCTGCTACGGCTTCGCCTCGGGCTGTAACCTGGGCACTGGCGTGTGCCTGGGCGCCTGCCAGCTCGGCGTCGAGACCTGCACCGCCGGCGCCTTCGGCCAGTGCCTGAACGACATCGGCCCGACCACCGAGATCCCGTGCAATAACCTCGACGACGACTGCGACGGCGTCGTCGACGAGGGCACCGGCCCCGAGATCTGCGACGGGCTCGACAACGACTGCGACGGCATGACCGACGAGGGCACGCTGCCCGCGCCGATCGGCACCTCGTGCGGCACCCCGCCGTTCACCCTCCCGTGCAAGGCCGGCATCATCGCGTGCATCGCGGGCGTGCCCACCTGCCAGGGAGAGATCAACCCCTTGCCCGAGGCCTGCGACGGCGTCGACAACAACTGTAACGGCCCCATCGACGACAACGTCCCCGGCTTCGGCGGCACCTGCGGCACCGACACCGGCTTCTGCCAGGCGGGCACGCTTTCGTGCGTGGCCGGCGCGCCGCAGTGCTCGGGCCAGATCGGCCCGCAGAGCGAGGTGTGCAATTGCCTCGACGACGACTGCGACAGCGCCACCGATGAGTCCGACCCCATGCTCGGCACCACCTGCGCCGAGCTGCCCGGCGGCGGCACGGTCGCGACCCAGGTCGGCGAGTGCCAGTTCGGCGTGCGCATCTGCTCGGCGACCGCGTGCGCGCTCAGGTGCCAGGGCGCCATCGGCCCGGTCCCCGAGCAGTGCAACGGCAAGGACGACGACTGCGACGGCTCGATCGACGAGGACTTCCCGCTCGGCGCCACCTGCGGCAACGGCATGATGGGCGCCTGCTACTTCGAGGGCATCACGGTCTGCGCCGCGAACGGCCTGGGCACCACCTGCACCGCGCCGCCCGGCTCGCCCGCGAACGAGGTCTGCAACGGCGTCGACGACAACTGCAACGGCCAGATCGACGAGGGCACCCTGCCGCTCGTCGGCACCACCTGCTCGCCCGCGGTCGGCTCCTGCCCGGCCAGCCTGTGGGAGTGCACGAACGGCATGCTCATGTGCCCGCCGTCGGCGGGCGGCATCTCCGAGATCTGCAACGGCCAGGACGACAACTGCAACCAGCTGATCGACGAGCCGCCCGTGCCCGGCACCGGCGAGAACTGCACCGATCCCGGCTTCGAGACCATCGGTGACACCGGCACCTGCGAGTTCGGCCAGACCGTCTGCGAGAACGGCACCATCGGCTGCGACGGCTACATCGGTCCCGAGCCCGAGGTCTGCAATGGCCTCGACGACGACTGCGACGGCGTCGCCGACGACTTCGCCGAGTGCCCGGCGCCCACTGACCTCTGCTACATGGGCAGCTGCGTGCAGCCGTGCACGGACACCGAGTTCCCGTGCCCGGCTGGCTTCTTCTGCGAGACCTTGCCGCGCGGCGACTTCTGCCTCGAGGATCCCTGCTTCGCCGTCACCTGCGCCCCGGGCGATGCCTGCGACCAGACCACCGGCGAGTGCGTCGACCTGTGCGAGCTCACCACCTGCAGCGCCGGCTACACCTGCGCCGACGGCGCCTGCGTCGACTGCTTCGATCCGCGCGTCCCGTGCGCGGGCGGCATGATCTGCGTCGCCGGCACCAACGGCGTGGGCGAGTGCGTTCTCGACCCGTGCCCGCCAGGCATGTGCGCCGAGACGCAGATCTGCATCGACGGCGCCTGCATCGAGGACTGCACCGCCGACTGCCCGCTCGGCCAGCGCTGCGTGACCGAGACCGGCATGTGCGTGCCCGACGCCTGCGCGGGCGTCGACTGCGACGCTGGCCAGGCCTGCGACCCCGACGACGGCATGTGCCACAACTCCAACTGCCTGAACGTCTCGTGCAGCCCGGGCGAGCGCTGCGTACCCGAGACCGGCGAGTGCATCGCCGATCCGTGCGCGAGCGTCGACTGCCCGGTCGAGTACCACTGCGACGTCGACTATAACGGCCACCCGCAGTGCGTCTCCGACATCCCGCCGCCTCCGCCGGGCTCGCAGATCGAGGTGCTGGCGACCGGCGGTGGCGGCTGCGGCTGCGCGGTCGGCGGCGGCGAGTCGGGCACCAGCACGAGCCGCGCGGGCCTGGGCCTGGCCGGCCTGGCGCTCCTGGGTCTGCTCTGGCGACGCCGCCGCGGCGGAGGTGGCCAGTGACGCTGCGCGGCCTCATCGTGGCCGCGCTGGCGCTGGCGGCCTGCAACGTCGATCCCTACACGCTGAACCTGGGCGGGGACGGCGACGGTGGCAACCCGGGTGACGTCGACGCCGACCTCAGCCAGGGCGACGGCGGCGGCCCCGGCCCCGACGCGCCGCCCGGCACGCCCGACGCGGCGCCCATGGCCGACGCGTGCGTGCCGGTCGCCGAGAGCTGCAACACCGTCGACGACAACTGCAACGGCATGGTCGACGAGGGCTTCAACCTGCAGGCCGACCCCAACAACTGCGGCACCTGCGGCAACGCCTGCATCTACAATAACGGTTTCGGCGCCTGCACCACCGGCACCTGCGCGTTCACCGGCTGCAAGCCCGGCTTCATCGACACCGACCCGAACGTCGAGGGCTGCGAGTACGCCTGCATCCCCACCAACGGCGGCGTCGAGATCTGCGATCACGTCGACAACGACTGCGACCTGGGCCTGCCCAATGGCGGCATCGACGAGAACCAGAACGTCGACACCGACGTCAACAACTGCGGCGCGTGCGGCTTCGTGTGCACGCTGCTGCACGCCACGCCCGCGTGCGTCGATCCCGACGGCAACGGCCTGGGCCAGTGCGTGGTCGCCAGCTGCGACCCCGGCTTCGTCGACAACAACCCCGCGGTTCCCGGCTGCGAGTACCAGTGCAACAACTCGAACGGCGGCGTCGAGGCCTGCGACGGCGTCGACAACGACTGCGACGGCGTGATCGACGACGGCAACCCGGGCGGCGGCACCTCGTGCGGCACCAGCACGGGCATCTGCAACGCAGGCACCAACGTGTGCAGCTTCGGCGCGCTGCAGTGCACCGGCGCGACCGGCGGCAACCCCGAGATCTGCAACGAGCTCGACGACGACTGTGACGGCATCGTCGACGAGCCGATCAACAAGCAGACCGATCCCAACCACTGCGGCAGCTGCAGCCCCTGCAACCTGCCATTCGCCACGCCCCAGTGCACCCTGGGCGTCTGCGGCGTGCAGGTCTGCCAGTTCGGCCACTTCAACAACGACACCAACCAGCAAAACGGCTGCGAGTACGCCTGCATCCAGACCGGCACCGAGCTCTGCGACAGCATCGACAACGACTGCGATCTGGGCCTGGCCGGCGGCGGCGTCGACGAGGGCTTCGACAAGCAGACCGATCCCAGCAACTGCGGCACCTGCGGCAACACCTGCGCGTTCCCCAACGCAGCCGCGACCTGCGTGGCGGGTGGCTGCCAGCAGGGCGCGTGCAACACCAACTTCCACGACCTGAACCCGGCCATCCCCGGCTGCGAGTACGCCTGCACCAAGTCGAACGGCGGCGTCGAGATCTGCGACAACCTCGACAACGACTGCGACGGCACCTCCGACGAAGGCAACCCGGGCGGCGGCGTCGCCTGCGGCACCAGCACCGGCGAGTGCTCGACCGGCACGACCACCTGCTCGGGCGGGCAGCTCAACTGCGTGGGCTCGACCGGCCCGACCATCGAGACCTGTGACAACCAGGACGACGACTGCGACAGCGTCGTCGACGACGGCTTCGACAAGCAGAACGACCCCCGCTTCTGCGGCACCAATTGCACCGCGTGCGCCTTCCCGAACGCGATCCCCAGCTGCACCGCGGGCGTGTGCGGCATCCTGGTGTGCCGGCAGGGCTTCGTGAACGCGAACGGCACGCTCGCCGACGGCTGCGAGTACGCGTGCACGCCCTCGGGCGTCGAGATCTGCGACGGCGAGGACAACGACTGTGACCTGCTCGTCGACGCCGCCGATCCGGGCATGGCCACGCCGCCCAACTTCTGCGACCCGCAGGGACCGTGCGCGGGCACCACGCCCACCTGCACCGGCGCGGGCGGCTTCGACTGCGTGTACACCAACCCGGGCGTGCAGCTCGACGGAAACGGCGACCTGGTGCTCGAGGAGTCGCGCTGCGACGGCATCGACAACGACTGCGACGGCGGCGCCGACGAGTCGTTCCCGCTCAAGAACAGCGCGTGCGCCGAGGATGGCACCTTCTCGACCACGTTCAAGGTCGGCGCCTGCCGCGGCACCGGCACGCTCACGTGCAACGTGGCGCAGACCGCGCTGCGCTGCAGCGTGACCACCGCCGGCGCGACCGCGGCGAACGAGATCTGCGACAACAAGGACAACGACTGCGACGGCAAGACCGATGAGTCGTGGAGCTTCGGCGCCTTCACCGGCGTGCCCGATGGCGCGATCTCGATCGTCGCGGGCGGCCTGCTCGGCACCTACCGAATCTTCGACTTCGAGGCCAGCCGGCCCGACGCGCTCGCGGGCACCTCCGGCTTCGTCGAGACGCGCGCGTGCTCGGTCACCAGCCGCCTGCCCTGGCAGTCGGCCGACTTCGTCGAGGCCACCAGCGCGTGCCGGAACGCCGGCATGCGCCTGTGCCGCGTCACCCGCACCGGCTGCTCGGGCGCAGGCGCGAGCCTGTGCTGCACCGGCGCGGTCACCGCCGACGAGTGGGGCCGCGCCTGCCAGGCCGACGGCGGCGCCGCGCCGCTCGACACCGACTACCCGTACGGCGCGGGCTACGTGGCCGCGACCTGCAACGGCTCCGACTTCGATCCGGTCGCGGGTGGCGTCAACGAGGACCAGGCGGTGGCCAGCGGCGCGATGGCGAGCTGCACCAGCGTGACCGCGGGCGTGAACGATCTGTCAGGCAACCTCAAGGAGTGGGTGAACGACCCGCGCTGCGCCGGCAGCACCGTCGTGCACACGCTGCGCGGCGGCTCGTTCGACAACGGCTCGGGCGGCCTCACCTGCGACTTCTCCTTCTCCGTGGCCGAGACCGACTACGACTTCCCCAACGTCGGCTTCCGCTGCTGCTCGAGCTGCGCGGCCGGCCAGGCCGACTGCGGCGGCGCCTCACCCTGCAAGGCCCTGGCGGACGACGAGCAGAACTGTGGCGGCTGCGGCATCACCTGCGGCGGCGGCCAGACCTGCCTGAACGGCACCTGCTGCGGCGCCGGCACGATCTACTGTGGCGGCGTGTGCTGCGCGGGCACCTGCAGCGCCACCGGGCAGTGTCAGTGATAGCCTCGCGGGCGTGAGCCTCATCGACCTTCCGAAGTACTTCGAACGCATCCGCCACGACGGCGCCGACGCAGCGGCGGATCTGCCGACGCTGCGCGCGATCCACTTCGCGCACGCGCTCGCGATCCCGTTCGAGAACCTCGACATCCAGCTCGGCCGCGGCATCCAGCTCGACCTCGAGAGCGTGCAGGCCAAGCTGGTCGGCGCGCGCCGCGGCGGCTACTGCTTCGAGCAGAACGCGCTGCTCGCCGCGGTGCTCGAGCAGCTCGGCTTCCGGGTGACCCGGCTGTGCGCACGCGTACGCTCGGGCCGAGCGGCGGACGCGCCGGTGCCGCCGCGTACGCACATGGTCCTGCGCGTCGACCTGGACAGCGGGCCGTACCTCGCCGACGTCGGCTTCGGCTCGTCGGAGATGCTGTACCCGATCCCGCTCGCGGTCGGGACGCGCCACGAGCAGCATGCCTGGTGCTACGAGCTCGTCCAGGAGGGCGACGCGTATGTGCTGCGCACGCGCCAGCCGGAAGGCTGGACCGATATGTACGTCTTCACGCTCGAGCCGCAGCACCCGATCGACTACGAGGTCGCGAACCACTACACCTCGACGCACCCGTCGTCGCGCTTCGTGCTGTCGCTGACCACGCAGCGGGTGACGCCCGAGGTGCGCTACGTGCTGCGCAACCGCGAGTACGAGGAGATCCGCGCCGACGCGCGCGTGCGCCGCGAGGTCGACGGTCCGGAGGAGCTGCTGGCGCTGCTCGAGGGAACGTTCGGGCTGAGGTTCCCGCCGGGCACGAGGTTCAGGAACCCGAGCTTTGCCTAGATTTAGAGCTCACGCAGCGCTCAATAGCTCGGGTACGGCGTCCCGTCGCTGCGCTTGACGTTCGAGGGCTTGGGCCCCTGGACCAGCTCGAGCGCGACCGCGGCGCTCCGCTGGCCCGCCACCACCGTCACCGTCGCGACCCGCTCGAGGTTGTGGCGCCGCCACGCGACCACCTCGTAGCTGCCCTCGGGTACGTCAGGGAGCGTGAAGCTGCCGTCGGCGCCGGTGATCGCGAAGTGCGCGTCGTCGAGCACCTTGACGGTCGCGCTCATCTCCTTGTGGATGTTGCAGTAGATCTCGTAGTCGCCGGCGCGGCGGAAGGTGTGGTCGCGGGTCGCGCCGCGGCCGTAGCGCTTCAGGTTGAAGAGCACGGTGCCGTCGGCGCGGCGCGAGAACACGTTGTGGTCGACGTTGTCGTTGTTGGGGAACGCGACGGTGTCGCCCTTCACGACCACGGTCCAGTCGGGATGGAACTGCAGGTCCTTCTGCGAAATCCGCGCGGCGGCGCGCGCCTTGCTCGCCTGGGCCGGGACGCCCTTCACGTAGACGAGCACGCCGGCCTGCGGTTTCGGCGGCTGCTTGCCGACCCGCACCACGACGACGCCGGCCACCGTGCCGGTCGGGCGGCGATCGGCGGCCTGCGAGCCGTGCGGCCAGAGCGCGAGCAGGACGAGGAGCAGGAGGCGAGCGCGCATGCAGCCTCAGTAGCTCAACACGAGCGAGGTGGTGAAGACGTCGTTGGGTATGTAGGGCACGAGGCCGAGCTCGCGCACCGCGACGTACTCGGCCTTGGCCATCACGTAGACGCCGAGTCGCGCACGCACGCCCACGGTGGCGCGCCAGCCGTCCGCCACGTACAGGAATTCGTCACCGTCGCGGTGCTCGGCGTCGCGCCAGTCGATGCGCGCATAAGGCGTCAGCCGTGGGCTCGCGAACCACGCGAGCTGCCCGTAGGCGCCGCGGTAGCGCAGGCAAGCGGCCACGCCGCAGGCGGCCGCGAGATCGCCGGGGGCGGCGCCGGGCAGCGGCGCGCCCGGCGCGCGGCCCTTCACCCACTCCGCCTCGAGCAGGAAGTCGCCCCAGTCGACGTGCAGATCGGCGCCGCCGTGCCACTGCCACAGCGCATCGTCGGGTTGCTCGTCCTGGGCACCCAGCGCGCCGCTCACCCCGACCTCGATGCCACGACCGATAGGTAGCCGCCAGGCCAGCCGCCCGGAGAGGGTCTTACCGGCGTTGGCGTCGAGCTCGTCGTGCAGGAAGTACGCGTCGGCGAACTGGCTGCCGTTCGACACGCCCAGGCTGGCGACCAGCCGTCGGTCGAGCCAGCGCGTGCGCACCTGCAGGCCGGTGGGATGGCCGCAGGTGTAGCGGCAGAGCAAGGACGGCGTGATGCCGATGCGCTCGGGCGCGTCGGCCGCTCGGTACTCGATGCCGAGGAGCGAGTGCGCTTTGCCGACGAACACCTGCAGCTCGGCGCCGGGCAGCGCGGGCAACCAGCGCAGATAGCCCAGATCCAGCGCGACGTGGTCGTCGAGGCCGGCGTCGGCCGCTGGAGAGTGGGCCCGCGGCGCCACCGCCAGGCGAGCGGTCATGGTGAAGCGGTCGCCGGCGTCGACGTAGAGGCCGACCGCGAGGGTGTTGACCAGGAAGGTCGGGTGCCCGTCGCTGTCGATGCCGTCGATCGGGAAGGCGCGCGACGTGCCCAGGTCGGCGGGCTCGCCGCGCGAGTTGACCGCGGTGGCCAGCGGATCACCGAGCAGGACCCACGCGCCCGGGATCACGCCGTCGTAGGCCGGCAGCGCGGCGTGCGCCAGGTCCTGCCGCACGCCCGAGCCATCGCCGCCGACGCTGAAGAAGCCGAGGTCCAGGTAGCCGTTCAAGCGGCCGGCGAAGGGACCGAGCTCGACGACCCGCTCGGCGAGCGCGGCCTGCTCCTCGCGCAGCGACTCGTGCTCGTCACGCAGCGCGTCGTGCTCGGCGCGCAGCGCCTCGTGCTCGGCGCGCAGCGCCTCGTGCTCGGCGCGAGCCGCGGCCTCGTCGGCGGGCGGTACGGCGGCGGCGTTCGGGGCGGCCGGCGTATCGGGTGGCGACGGCGGCGCGGCGGGGTCGTCAGCCTGAGGCCGCGGGGCGGGCTCGGCCGAGGCGACGAGGGGGCACAGAGGAACGCTCGCCAGCGCGAGCGTGATCAGGAGGCGCGCGCTCACGGTGAGCAGCCCCACGTGGCCAGGGCCGGCGGCGCGGTCAGCGTATCGAGGAACACGGCGAGGTCGGCCCGGCCGGCCGCGCCCAGGCCCAGTGGGTGCAAGCGTGGATCGGCGTCAGGCGCCGGCTTGCCTTGATCGTAGAACCAGAGCACGTCGGCGAGCGTCGCGAGCTGGCCGCCGTGCATGTACGGCGCGGTCCCGGCCACCTGGCGCAGCGAGGGCGTGCGAAAGCGAAAGGCAGGATCCTCGACGCTCGGCCCGGCGCCGGGCGCGTTCTCCGCCGCGCCCCGGTCGGCCGCGCCGGTGGGCAGCGGAGGCACGCGCGTCCGGCGCAGCACACCGTCGCCGAGCAGCGGTCCGCGGTGGCACTCCACGCAGAGCGCTTCGCCGATGAACAGCTCGAGGCCACGCTTGGCCGCGGGCGAGATCGCCGCGAGATCGCCGGCGACGTAGCGGTCGAAGGGCGTGAGCCCGGTCGCGAGCCGCCGCTCGTACGCCTCGAGCGCCAGCGTGACGTGGCGCGTGAAGCTCGACGCGGCGACCTGGCTGGGATCGGGCACGGGGCCGAACAGCTGGGCGTACGCGGGGGCGTGGCGCTCGCCGATACGGGCTGCCCACAGCTCCGGGGTCGCATGCATGGCCGGCCTGGCCATGGGCACGGCGAGAAACGAGTCGGCGTAGTAGCCCGTCCACGCCAGCGGGATGCCGAGCTCGAGGTAGAAGCCGACCAGGCGCAACGACAGCGTGTTGCGCTTGGTCGTTCCGGTGCCCACGCTGACCGGCTTGCCCCGCGCGTCCACGAAGTCGGTCGCGGGATCGTGGCAGGTCAGACAGGCGACCGCGCCGCTCACCCCCTCCTGACCGAGCTCGTTCGTCGCGATGAGCGGGCCCGAGAAGCCCTTGTCGCAGAAGATCTGCTGGCCGAGGCGCGCCAGGGCCTCGCAGTCGTCGCCGAGGTCGGCGACGCCGACCAGGGGGTCGAGCGCGCCGGGTGGGCAAGGCGCCACGGCCGGCGGCGGCGACAGCGTGGCCAGCGTGGCCCACTGCTGCTCGTCGAAGCCGTCCATCACGCCGCGGTCGCCCAGGTCGCAGCCGATCAGCACCACGGCCACGAGCGCGCACGCGACGCCCCGCTCGGCGCGTCTCATCTTGCCGCTCATGATAGCCTGCAGTTCGCCATTCGGCGCACGCTGAATCTTTGCAGACATGAGCCGCCCACGGCCACCTTCCGACAGCCCGCGCGGCGCCCGCGACGGGTCGGATGCGGACGACACGATCGACGCCGACGTCGCCGCGTTCGAACCGCCGGGGCCACGCGCTTCCGGGCCGAGCCCGGGTGACTACGCCGAGCTCCCGACCGTCGCGTCCCAGCACTATGTGCGCGGGGACCTGGTCGCCAAGGGCGGCGTCGGGCGCGTCGTCGTGGCCCGCGATCGTCGCCTCGGGCGCCTGGTCGCCATCAAGGAGCTCTTGCCCGGGCGCGCGCACATGCGCGTGCGCTTCGAAGAGGAGGCGCGCATCACCGCACGCCTGCAGCACCCCGCGATCGTGAGCGTGCTCGAGGCCGGCACGTGGCCGGACGGCGAACCGTTCTACGCCATGACGCTCGTGCCCGGTCGCTCGCTCGACGCCGAGATCGCGCGCCGGCCGTCGCTCGCCGAGCGACTGGCGCTCTTGCCGCGGGTCGGCGCCGTGGCCGACGCGCTGGCGTACGCCCACAGCCAGGGCATCGTGCATCGCGATCTCAAGCCCGCCAATGTGCTGGTCGGCGACTTCGGCGAGACCGTGGTGATCGACTGGGGCCTGGCCAAGGATCTGGCCGCGCCCAGGATCGGCTTGCCGTCGGGCAGCATGGCCGCCGTCGTGCTGGGCGACGAGCCCGGCGCGGTGGTCGGCACGCCCGCGTACATGCCCCCCGAGCAGGCGCGCGGTGAGCCGGTGGACGAGCGCGCCGACGTCTATGCCCTGGGCGCGATGCTCCACCACGTGCTCGCGGGCCAGCCGCCCTACGATCACGGCAGCGCGCGCGAGGTGCTGAAGATGGTGATCGCCGGCGTGCCCGCGCCGGTCGATCTGAGCGCGCTGGGTGCGCCCACCGACCTGTGTACGATCGTGGCCAAGGCGATGGCGCGGGCGCGCGAGGCGCGCTACCCGAGCGCCGCCGAGCTCGCCGACGACCTGCGTCGCTTCCAGACCGGGCGGCTGGTCGCAGCGCGGCACTATGGCCCGGGCGCGCGGCTCCTGCACTGGCTGCGCAGGAACCGCGCCCCCGTCGGCGTCGCGGCCGTGGCGCTGGCGGCGCTGCTGGCGCTCGCCGTCGTCGCGGTCGTCGGCATCGTGGGCGAGCGCGACGTGGCCCGCCGCGAGCGGCGCCTCGCCGTGGAGCAGGAGCACGAGGCCGAGGTGCGCGCCGCCGAGCTGTTCCTCGAGCAGGCGCGCCGCGAGTCGCTCGACGGCCACTCCGGCTCCGCGCTGGTCTACCTGCAGGCCGCACGCGCTCACTCCGACAGCCCCGCGCTGCGCTTCCTCGCCCAGGAGAACCTGCGGTCGTTCGCGCGCCAGGAGTTCGTGCTCGAGGACGGTGCGCCCCTGCGCTTCGCGCTCGCCTCACCCGACGACCACCAGCCCTGGCTGCTCACCGCGGGCGCGAGCGGCATGGTCCGGGTGTGGGCGAGCGGCAAGCGGATCAGCGAGCTCGACCATGGCGCGGCCGTCGTCCACGCGCGCTGGTTGCCCGACGGCCGCAGCGTCATCGTCGCCGGCGACGACGGCACGCTGAGCACGTGGGACGTCCAGCACGGGCCCCGGCTCCGCCTGGACGCCCAGGCCGGCCCGGTGCGCGCCTTCGATGTCGACGCGAGCGGACGTGTCGTCGTCAGCGCCCACGGCGACGGCCGGCTGCGCGTCTGGCACCTGCCGGCCGAGGGCGACGCGCCGCCGCCGGTGCTGCTCGACGACCGCGAGCCGAGGGGCGACACCCTGGCTGTCGCGCTGTCTCCCGACGGCCGGGAGGTTGCGGCCGCGGGTCGCGACGGCCGCGTGCGCGTGTGGGCGATCACCGGCGCCCTGCGTCTGACTCTCGTCGGCCACGAGGACGGCAGCGATGTCATCGGCGTGGCCTTCTCGCCCGATGGCACGCGCCTCGCCAGCGCCGGCGCCGACGCCACGGCGCGCCTGTGGGACGCGCGCACGGGCGCGCCGCTCGCCACGCTCGCCGGCCACGCCTCCGACGTGCGCTGGCTCGAGTTCTCCCGCGACGGCACGCGCCTGCTCACCGCGTCGCTGGATCGCACCGCGGCGGTCTGGGACGCGCGCAGCGGCGCACGGCTGGTCGTGCTCGCCGGGCACGAGGACCTGGTCCGGCGCGCGCACTTCTCGGCCGACGGCGGCCGCGTGCTGAGCGCGAGCGACGACGGCACGGCGCGCCTGTGGGATGCCACGACCGGCGCGCCGCTGGCACGCTACGAGGGCCACCGCCGCCCGGTGCGCGACGCGACCTTCGACGCCCACGAGACGCGCGTGCTCACCGCCAGCGACGACGGTACGGCGCGCGTCTTCAGCGTCGACGAGGGACCGGCACGCCTGCCCCTGCCTGGCGGCACCTCCGCGCTCGCCTATGCCCCGGACGGGACGCTCGCGGCCGCGGGCACCGACGGGGGCGTGCGCTACTTCGCCGCGGGCGCGCACGCACCGGCGGGCGCGCCGCTCGCCGACCTGGAGGGCACGGTGCTCGCGCTGGCGTGGGCCGACCGGGGCGCGACCCTGGTCGCCGCCGACGACGCCGGCCGTATCGTGAGCTGGGACGTGCGCGCCCGGACCGTGCGCGCGACCCACGAGCACGGCGCCGCGGTCCTCGCGGTGGCGCAGTGGCCGGGCGCGCTCGCGTCCGCCGGGCGGGACGGCTTCGTGCGCGTCTGGCCCGCGGGGGACCGGCCGGGTCGCAGCGTCAGCCTGGGCGGCGCGAGCGTGACGGCGCTCGCCGCCGCGCCGGACGGCCGGCGCCTGTGGGCGGCGAGCGGCCGGCGCGTCGTCGCGCTCGACACCGCCGATCTGAGCCAGCGCGGCGCGCTTCCCGAGCAGCCGGGCCCGATCGCCGGGCTCGCGCTCGGCCCCGATGGCCGCACCCTGGTGGCGCTCAGCCTGGCCAGCGCGACGCTCTGGGACGTCTCGGGCGCGGCGCCGCGCGCGCTCGGACCCACGCTGCGCGGCAACGGGGGCCGGCTCTGGGCCGCCGCCTGGCGCCCGGACGGCCAGTTGCTCGCCACCGGCAGCCTCGATGGCCTGGTCGAGCTCTGGGCCGTCGACGCCCGCGGCGGCGTACGCCTGGCGGCGCGCAAGGGCGGCGCGGGCGCGATCACCTCGCTCGCGTTCAGCCCCGACGGCACGACCCTGGCGGCCGGCGGCGACGACGGCAGCGTCTACCTGTGGGACCTGGGCGTGCCCGCCGACGTGCTCGAGCGGCTGGCTGCGTTCGTGCAAGGTCCCATGCCATGGAGCCTGCAGCCCGGTGGCCGCGCGGTGCGCCTGGAGGAGCGCTGAGCATGGCCACGCCCTCGTCACCGGGCGAGACCCTCGACGTCGGCAGCGCCGGCAGCGGCAGCTTCGCGCACCTGATCGTCGTCGAGCCCGAGTCGTCGCGGCGGATCGAGCTGCCGCCGGTGGGCGAGCTCGGGATCGGGCGCGACCCGGCTTGCGAGGTGCGCCTCGAGCACCGCTCGGTGTCGCGGCGCCACGCCCGCTTGCTCGTCGACGCGAGCGGCGTGCGCGTGGTCGACGACGGCAGCCACAACGGCACGCGCGTCAACGGCGAGCCCGTCGATGCGCCGCGCGCGCTCGCCTCCGGCGACACCATCGCGGTCGGCGAGGTCGTGCTCATCGTGCACGTGGGCGCGCGCCAGCCGGCCGCCCGCCCGCTCGTGCCCGAGGCGACCCTGCGCGTGCGCGCCGCCGAGGAGGTCGAGCGGTCGCTGACCTATGGCCGTCCGCTCGCGGTCGTCGCCCTGCTCGGCGTGGTCGGCGAGCACGCCGGCGAGGCGATCGCGACCCTGACGGCCGAGCTGCGGCGCATCGACGTCGCCGGCGCCGGTGACGACAGCGCGCTCCTGCTGCTCATGCCCGAGCTGGACGCCGAGGCCGCGCAGCGCGCCGCCGTGCGCCTCCTGCGTCGCCTGGGCGACGCGTGGCCGTCGGCGCGCGCCGGCGTCACCGCCTGCCCGACCGATGCCTGCGATGCCGACGCGCTCCTGCTGGCCGCACGCCACGCGGCCCAGGCCGCGGCTCCCGGGCGCGTCGCGGGCGGGCACGACGCGGCGACCGTGCTCGACCTCGACGGCCGCCGGGTGATCCTCGCCGACGCCACGATGCAGCGCGTGTTCGAGCTCATCAAGCGGCTCGCGGCGTCGGACCTGCCGGTGCTGGTGTACGGCGAGACCGGGGTCGGCAAGGACAACGCGGCGTTCGCGCTGCACTGGTACTCGCCCCGGCGCGGCAAGCCGTTCCTGCCCATCAACTGTGCGGCGATCCCCGAGACGCTGGTCGAGAGCG
>JBKJOI010000962.1:0-11891 GCA_046595695.1 Haliangiales bacterium
CCAGCGCGAAGCCGGCGCCGGCGACGGTGCCGCTGCCCCCCATGCCGAGCCCCACGCCGGGCCCGCGCGCCAGCACCAACGCGACGCCGTCGGTGCCACCGCCGCCGCCGGCGCGCACGGCGACCGGACCGTCGCACCACACCAAGACAATGATGGGGTTGCCCATCGTCGTAGTGCCGCCGGCGCCCGGCAACCGCGCCGACACCGTTGACGGAAACCCACCGCCGCCGGGCACGCCCGGCGCCGCGAGCCCGGCCGCCCCCGCGGGTGCCGTACCGCGTGCGGCCAGCGAAGGTCTCTCCGGCGCAGCGTCGCGCCTGCCCTCGCCGCGGCCGCGATCGTCGACGATCCCGCCAACCGGGACCAACGGCCAGGCGCCGGGCGCGCCGAGCCGGCCCGGCCCGTTGCCGTTGCCGGCGTTGACCTCGCCGGGCCCGGCGGCGCCATCGCCCCGCACCACGACCGGTCAGGTGCCGCGCAAGACGCCACAGGCGCCGCCGAAGCGCACGCAGACCCCGGTGACGGGCGTGCCGGTGGTGCCCGCGCCGACCAGCGCGGCGGCCGCGCTATCGAGCGCGCCAGCCGCGCCGCTGCCGCGCCTGTCGTCGACCTTGCCGATGACGCCGATGCCCGCGCCCACTGCAAGGCCTGCGCCCGCGCCGACGCGAGCGTCCGCGCCGATGGCTGCGCCCGTGCCCGCGCCGACTCGAGCGTCCGCGCCGATGCCCGCACCGACGGCCGCGCCCGTTACCGCGATCCCCGCGCCCGTTGCCGCGATCCCCGCGCCCGCACGCAGGCCCGCGACCGTGCCCGAGCCGCCGATCGTTCCCGCGCCCGCGGTGCCCGCTCGAGCCGCGGCCGCCGACGCCGGCGGCTTCGAAGTCCCGACCTTCGTCGAGGCCGCGCCCGGCGAGGCCGTCGGTCTGGCCGCCGGCATCGACTCGTCGCAGGCCAAGCCGCTCGCGCCCCCGCCCAGCACCGTGGCGACGCCCGAGAGTGTTCCCCTGCCGCTCAAGTCACCCCCAACGGGCTCCATCTCAGCGCACGTGCCTGAGCGCTCCGACCTGAGCGCGCCACGTACGTTCGTCGAACCTACACCCGCGCCGCTGCCGCCGTCGCCGGACCAGGCGCGCGACGCTGACGTCTGGTTCGAGGAAGCGCCGACGCGTCCCTCGGTGCTCGGCGACCTCGCGCCTTCGGGCATGCCGCTGCGCGGACGGCCGACCTCGCGCACCTCGATGCCCTCGACACCCTCGGGGATCCGCGCGGCATCGCTCGATCCCGGCGACCCCACCGGCGTCGATGGTGGCCTGCCCGATGTGCCCACCGGCTCGGACGAGCTCACTGACACCAGCGTGCCGCCCGCGCGGCCGGCGTGGATGATGCCCGCGCTGGTGGCCTCCGCGGCGCTCGCGATCGGCATCGTGCTGGGCGCGCTGCTCTTCGGCGGCCGCGGCGGCCACGGCGGCAAGCCCGCCCCCGAGCGCCTCGCCACGGTCGCGCCGCCCTGCCCGACGCCAGCCACCGCGGCGCTAATTCCGCCCCGCCCCGACAGCGTGCCCGACGCCGGCGCCGCCGAGATCGCCACGCCCACGCCCGCGCCCACGCCGGCGCCCACCGCGGCCGCCGACGCAGGCACCGCGGTCGTGGAGGGCCCGGCCGACACCCCTGTGCAGGTGCCAGCGAACGCGCCGCTCATCCCGGTCGGCAAGGACATCGGCCGCGGCGACTGCCGCGCGCGCCTCGAGTCGCTGCCGCCGGGCGCGCGGCTGCGCATCGCCGGACGCGAGCTGGGCGTGGCGCCCATCGAGGTCTCCGGTCTGCCCTGCGACACCCCGATCACGGTCGAGGCCGTGCGCACCAACTTCGAGCCGTACAAGCGCCAGGTCACCTTCACCGCGCAGAAGGACCGCTTCCTGGTCTCGCTGCGCCGGCCGCAGGTGGGGCTGCAGGTCACGTCCCTGCCGCTCGGGGCGGTGGTCAGCGTCGGCGGCAAGCCGGTGGGCAAGACGCCGCTCAAGCTGCAGGTGAACGCGCACTCCAAGACGGCCGTGCGCGTCTCGCTCGCCGGCTACAAGGACTTCGACACCACGATCGCGCCCAAGCCGGGCAGCCCGGCGTCGATCGCCGCCAAGCTCGAGCGCCTGCCCAAGGGCGGCGTGAAGCCCGCGGTCACGCCGCCGCCCGCCAAGCCCGGCGCGGCCATCCCCGGCAAGCCCGGCGCGATCCCCGCCAAGCCCGGCGCCGCGATCCCCGCCAGGCCCGGCGCCGCGATCCCCGCCAAGCCCGGCGCCGCGATCCCTGCCAAGCCCGGCGCCGCCAAGCCCGCCGCGCCGCCGCCGACCGCTGCCAAGAAGCCGCGCTAGGTAGCGCCCACGATCGCGCCGAGCATGGCGCGGACGCTGACCCTCAGCCGCGCTCCGCCTTGCTCGGCGGCCTGCGCTTGCGCACCGCGCCGCGCTCGTCCGGCTCGTCGTGGCCGTGCCCGTCCGAATCCACGCTCGTCTTCGCGCCCGGCTCGAGCAGCGCCGCGCCCTCCGCGAGCCTGCGGAAGCGCTCGTACAGGTGCTCGAGCTCGCGATCCGAGAGATCCTCGACGTCGATCAGCCGGTTCGACGCGCCCTCGATCGCGGCGATGAGCTCGTTCAGCTTGAGCTGCAAGGCGCGCGTCTCCTTGTTCGCCGCGTGCTGGATCACGAACACCATCAGGAACGTCACGATCGTGGTCCCGGTGTTGATGATGAGCTGCCACTGCTCGGAGTAGCCGAACATGGGCCCGGTCAGCGCCCAGGCCAGGACGACGCCGGCCGCCAGCGCGAAAGCCCAGAAGCTGCCGGTGGCCGCGGCCACCTTCGCCGCGAGCGCGGCGAACACGTCCTCTACACGGTTCCTGAACGACATGGCTCCTTAGTACTACGCCTGTCCGGCGAGCATCGGCTGCTTCCGCGCCGCGGCCGGACTACTCGGCAGCCCAGGGCGCGACCTCGGCGACCAGCGCCAGGCGACGCGCGGTCTGATCCGCCGAATAGATCGCCCACGTGCGCACCTTCGCGTAGCGGTACTGCAGCACCAGCTCGAAGCGGCCGTCTTCGTCTAGGTCGACCACGCCCACGAGATCGAGCGCACGGAACGCCTTGGCGTCCTTGCCGCGCACGAGCCCGGGCAGCGAGAAGCGCGGCGTGCACTCGCCCTTGGCGGCGGCGGCGCCGGTGGCCGCGACCTCGCTGGCCGGCGCCTTCAGCTCGTCGAGGAAGCCCGCGATCGCGAACGACTCCGGGTTGCCGTCGCCGTCGATGTCGACGCGCAACGTCTTGCCCTCGTCGACCGCGCACGCTGCGCCCACGCGCACCGGCGGGGCCTCGTCCACGCCGTCGGGGGCGAGCGACGCGACCGCCAGGCCGCAGCCGGCGTGCGCGTCCTTGCACGCGGCCACCACCGCCGCGTCGGGGTCCTCACACGGCGACTTGCCGGCGTAACCGCCGGTGAGCGCGGGCGCCTCGGTGCCCAGATCCACGGGCCCGACCGCGTCGAAGACGCCCGCGCGCGTGCCGCTCTGCGCCAGCACCGCGAACGGTCGCGCCCCGACGCGCGCCGCCAGCGTGTCGAGCTCGCCGGGATCCGCGCTCCAGCCGACCTGGCGCGCCACCAGCAGCGCGAGCGCCGGCCGGCCCGCGCCGCGCTCGGGACACATCTCACCGATGAGCGCCTGGCGCACCGCCGGCGGCGTGCCCGCCTTGGCCGGGCCGGTCACCGTGACGGTGCCCGAGTCCTCCGGCCCGCCCGCCGCCGCGCCGCCGCCGACCTCACCGGCACCGCCCGCGCCCGGCTCGTCGAGCGGCGGCAAGGTCCGCGCGCCGCCTCCGCACGCCGTCGACGCCAGCCCCAACGCCAGCCCCAGTCCCAGCCCCACGCTTCTCATCATTCCGCGACGACGCTCCGGCTCACAGACAGACTCCACCCGTGCACACTAAGGCTCCCAGGCACGCCGGAAGGTTGCCACACTTGCACGCGCCGTCAGCGCAATTGTCGGCCGCGAGCGGATCGCAGGCGGGACCGCTGCCGCACAGGCAGGTGCCCGCCGCACAGGTGTCGGCCATGCCGGTGCACGCCGGGTTTGCGCCGCAGCGGCACATGCCACCCGTGCAGTTGTCGGCGCTCTTCGTACTGCACGCCGCGCCCACGCCGCACCGGCACGCGCCACCCGCGCAGTTGTCGGCGGTCGCCGAGGTGCACGCGGCTCCCATGCCGCAGCGACAGGTGCCCGCCGCGCAGGTGTCGGAGAGCCCGCTGCAGGCAGCCGCACCGCCGCAGCGGCACACGCCGCTCGTGCAAGCATTCGAGGTCGTCGGGCTGCACGCGCCGGCGGCGCCGCAGCGGCACGCGCCCGCGCTGCAGCTGTCAGCCACCGACGTGGAGCACAGCGGCCCGGCGCCGCAGCGGCACGCGCCGGTCGTGCAGGTGTCGCCGAGCGGGGCGCAGGTCGGGCCAGCGCCGTCGTCAGGCGTGAGGTCGCAGTCGTCGTCGAGGCCGTTGCAGATCTCGGTGGTGCTGCCGGTAGTGTCGGTGCACACGGTGCCCAGACCGCCGGGCGCGCACACGACGGTGCCCTCGATGCACTGGTCGGTGTCGCTGCCGTCGCAGGCCTGGCCGAGCGTCGGGAAGTCCTCGTCGGTGGCGCCGTCGCAGTCGTCGTCAGCGTTGTTGCAGCGCTCGACGTCGTTGTCGCCCACGGGATCGTTGCAGGTCGTGCCCGTGCCCGGACCGTTGCAGACGCGCACGCCCTCGGCGCACAGATCGGTGTCGCCGCCGTCGCAGGGCTGACCGAGGTTGGCGAAACCCTCGTCGGTGGTGCCGTCGCAGTCGTCGTCGACGCCGTTGCAGATCTCGTTGTTGTTGCCGCTCTGATCGCTGCACACCGTCGCGGTGCCGCCGACGTTGCAGACAAAGCTGCCCTCGTTGCAGAGGTCGGTGTCGCCGCCGTCGCAGGCCTGGCCGAGGTTGGTGAACCCCTCGTTGAGCTGGCCGTCGCAGTCGTCGTCGGCGGCGTTGCACAGCTCGACGTTGGTGCCGGTGCCATCGTTGCACTCGGTGGCGCCGGCCAGGTCGCACTGGATCACGCCCTCGCTGCAGAGATCACCGTCGGCGCCGTCGCAGCCCGTGCCCAGGTTGAAGCCCTCGTCGACGGCGCCGTCGCAATCGTCGTTGACGCCGTTGCAGGTCTCGGCCTGCGGACCGCGCTCGTCGCTCGAGCACACCCAGGCTGGGTTGGTGTAATGCAGGTGCGTCTGGCTGAGGTCGCAGCCGATCACGTGGCCGGCGACGCACGGGCCGGGCAGGCCGTGGCACGGCTGGCCGAGCTCGGCGGGATCGAGGTTGGCGCCGGTCGGATCGTCGGCGATCTCGTTGCAGTCCCAGTCGAGCGGATCGCACTTCTCGAAGCTCGGCTGGACCGCGCCGAAGCAGCGCGCGCCCCACGGGCTCGCGACCTCGCCCGGGCACAGCGTGCGGTCGCCGCTCGGGTCCATGACGCCGTCGGTGACCGTGGGCGAGCAGACGCAGCGGCCGGGCGCGCCGGCGCCGCACTGGCCGTCGTCGTCGAAGGTGCAGCCCGCGCCGCCCAGCGTCGCCATGCCGCCGACCGTGGGGTTGCCCTCGTCGGTGACGCCGTCGCAGTCGTCGTCCTTGCCGTTGCAGGCGTCGACGGCCCAGGGGTGCACGAGCGCGTCGGCGTCGTTGCAGTCGCCGGCGCCGGCGTTGTAGCCGTCGCCGTCGGCGTCGTTCGCGCACGGCAGCGCGACGCTGCAGTTCTCGAGCGCAGGCGTCTTGCAGTTGTCGGGCGCGCCCGGGAAGACCTCGCGGCCGCCCGCGGCTGGGTCGTCGTTGCAGTCGACCAGGTTGGGCGGCGGCGGCGTGGGGCACGACGCGCGCGCGAAGCCGTCGCCGTCGACGTCACAGGCGGAATCCGGGCAACCCTCGTTGACCAGGCCGTCGCAGTCCTCGTCGACGCCGGCGCCGCCCGGGCGCGCGCAGTAGCCGCGCAGCGCGCACGCGGCTGCGCCCTCGTTGCCGGCGCAATCGACCGCGGGCAGCGTGGTGGCGCCGTGGTGGACCGCGCGATCACTGTCGTCGCAGTCGCGCTGCTCGGGCGCCACGTCGCAGCCGCGCTCGGGGTGCAGGCCGTACTCGCCGTCGCCGTCCTCGTCGCAGCGCTCGCAGCCGTCGTCGGCGGTGCCGTCGCAGTCCTGATCGATCGCGTCGTCGCAGACGTCGATCGCGCCCGGGTGCGCCGCGGGATCCGCGTCGTCGCAGTCGTCGCCGCCGGGCTCGCCCACCGGGAAGTAGCCGTCGCAGTCCTGGTCGGTGTGACAGACGGCGTCGGTGCCGTCGCAGTCGTTGTCGACGCCGTCGTCGCAGCGGCGTGGCTCGCTCGAGCCGTCGCAGACGGTCGCGGCCTCGTGCACGCCCGGGTTCACCGCGGGGTCACCGTCGTCGCAGTCGGGCGCGCAGGAGAAATCGCCGGGTGGGCACGACTCGGGGAAGCCGTCGCCGTCGCCGTCCTCGCACGGACGATCGGCGCCCGAGCAGTCCTGATCGAGGCCGTCCTCGCAGATATCGACCGCGAAGGGGTTGGTGCCCACGTCGCCGTCGTTGCAGTCGCGCAGACACTCGCTCACGCCGGCGGGGCAGCTCTCCGGCCAGCCGTCACCATCGTCGTCGTCGCCGGCGCCCAGGGCGTTCAGGTGCGCCACGCCGCGGCTGAGGCCACGGATCTCGAAGACCGCGGCGTACGACTGCGTCGGCGGCCCGGGGTTCGACACATCGACGATGTGCACGCCGTAGCGGCCCGCAGCGGCGAAGCGGAGCGCCAGCTCGTACGCGTCGTCGGCCGAGGTGAGGTCGCGGCCCTGGCCGGTGGGATCCACGTCGAACTCGAAGGCCACCGCGGGCAGCGTCGCCGGGCCCTTGATCTCGGCGCGCAGGCGGCGCGCGTTCTGATCCGCCGTGACCTCGAGGACCAGCGCGTCCGGGTCGTCCGAGCAGCCGCTCGCGAGCCAGCTGGACAGCGCCAGGCATGCGGTGGTCACCAGCGTGAGCCGGGCCACGAGGCGTCGCCGGGCAACGCGGCCGACAGGACCCGGGTCAACGGGAATGGACGGCACAGCTCATTGTACTCCAGCTGAACTTCTACAGGTCGTTCGCGAGCGCGCGATCAATTGACGCACTTCGGCACGAACGTGTATGGTCCCCCAAACTTTTCGCTGGTTTGACTGATGTTCAGGAGGTTCGGCACGTGGTCAGAGTGATGACTCGGTTCCTGCGTCCCCACGCGGCGCTTGCCTTCGTGCTGGTCGTGGCGCTTCCCCGGATCGCGTCCGCCCAGCTCCCCACGGGCGGTCCTCCCGGTGGTCAGGTCGGTGGTGAAGAAGAGAAGCCCGAGGGAGCCGCCGAGAAGGCGCCCCCCGAGGCCGGACAGCTTCCGTCGACGCCCTACCTTCCCCCCTACCCCGGCGAGAAGAAGAAAGCCTTCGAGCTGGTCGAGATCGACGGCTACTTCCGGTTGCGCAGCGACTGGAAGTCCAATTATGACCTCGGCTTCCACGATCTGGGCAGCGGCACGCCGTTCCCCGAGCCGCTCTCGTGCCTGGACGGCAAGACCGTGGGCGTGAGCTGCTCCGACACGATCGGCTCGGCCGACATGCGGCTGCGCCTCGAGCCCACGATCAACCTGTCCGAGAAGGTCGCCGTGCACTTCCAGGTCGACGTCCTCGACAACGTGGTGCTCGGCTCGACCAACGAGGGCACCGCGATCGACGGCTCGACGCCGCCGGCGAACATTCCGATCGAGGCGTTCGCGGACAACCAGGTGTCGCCGCAGGGCGGCAAGAACGCGACGAACGACGCGGTGCGCGTGAAGCGCGTGTGGGGCGACGTCGAGACCCCGGTCGGCCGACTCAAGTTCGGCCGTATGCCCACGCACTGGGGCCTCGGCATCCGCGACAACGCGGGCGGCGAAGATCCCTTCCACGAGGGCGAGTACTGCCTCGACTGTGACTCGGGCGACACCGTGGACCGCGTGATCTTCAGCGCCAAGATCCCGGGCACGCCGTTCACCGGCGCGCTCGGGCTCGACTGGGCCGCGGGCGGCGAGACCTCGGGGCGCCTCTACCCCGAGCGGCTCGAGGACGCCGAGTGGGACCTCACCGATGGCGACGACGCCAACCAATGGGTCTTCGTGATCTCCGACCTGCACACGGCCGAGGAATGGAAAGAGAAGCTCGAGCTGGACGCCGTCGCGATCAACTGGGGCATCATGCTGAGCTATCGCACCCAGGACTGGGAGATCCGCGACCCGGGCGTCGACCCCATGCCGCCCGCGCTGCAGGCGCAGTTCCAGAAGCGCAACATGTACGCGTACATCCCCGACGCGTACTTCCGTCTCGGCTACGGCAAGCTGAACTTCGAGGTCGAGGCCGTCGCGGTGCTCGGCGAGGTCCAGAACACCGAGGACCTCGACGCGGATCCGGGCGAGGGCGAGATGACCGGCCCGCAGAACCTCGTGCAGCTCGGCGGCGTCGCGCGCATCAACTACAAGCTCGCCGACGACGAGTTCGACATGGGCCTCGAGGTCGGCTACGCCTCGGGTGACCAGTGGGACGCCGCCAAGCAGGGCGAGACCCACTTCAGCAAGGTGCCGGTTTTGTCACCGACCAGCAAGGACGACACCGCGTCGGCGTTCCTGTTCGACCAGAACTTCCACGTCGACATGATCCTTTTCCGCGAGCTGCTCGGCACCGTGCGCAACGCCACGTACATCAAGCCGAACATCACCTACGATCTGACCGGCCGCATCCGCTTCAAGGCCGCGGCCATCGTGAGCTTCGCCAATGTGCCGGTCGCGACGCCCGGCAACTCGAGCCTGTGGGGCGTCGAGATGAACGGCGACCTGGGCTACCACAACGACCGCGAGGGCTTCTTCGCCGGAATCTCCTACGGCGTGCTCTTCCCGCTCGGCGCGATGGACCACCCGGCGAACGACGAGCTCTATCCGAACACGGCCGAGCAGGGCGACGCCGAGACGGCGCAGTCCATTCGCATGCGCCTCATCCTCAAGTTCTAACCACTCCCCGCACGACCTGAGCCTTCGACAACGGGCGGCCGACGATCCGGCCGGGTCTTCGACTACCTGACGCCGCCGAGCACCGCGGACAGCGCCTGGCGCAGGTGATCGACGCCGATGAGCTCGAGGCCCTGGGCGTCCTTGGGCTCGATGCGCGCGCGGTTCTGCTGCGGCATGATCACGCGGGCGAAGCCGAGCTTGCGCGCCTCGGCCAGGCGCGCATCGGCGAGCGGCACGCCGCGGACCTCGCCGGCCAGGCCGATCTCGCCGAAGACCAGCGTGCGCGCGTCGACGACGCGACGGCACTCGGCCGACGCGATGGCGAGCGCGACGCCCAGATCGACGGCCGGCTCGGTGAGCTTGACGCCGCCGGCGACGTTCACGAAGACGTCGCGCGCGAGCGCGTTCACGCCGGCGCGCTCGGCCAGCACCGCCAGCAAGAGCGAGACGCGGTTGCCGTCCACGCCCGCGGCGGTGCGCCGGCCGATGCCCGCCGACGGCGGCGCGACCAGTGCCTGGACCTCGACGAGAATCGGGCGGGTGCCGTCGGCGCTGGCGACCACCACCGAGCCGGGCACGTTCATGGGCCGCTCGGCCAGGAACAGCGCCGAGGGGTTGGTGACCTCGGCCATGCCCGAGGAACGCATCTCGAAGACGCCGACCTCCGACGTGGAGCCGAAGCGGTTCTTCACGCCGCGCAGGATCCGGTAGGGATGGCCGCCCTCGCCCTCGAACTGCAGGACCACGTCGACCACGTGCTCGAGCGTCTTGGGCCCGGCGATCGAGCCTTCCTTGGTCATGTGCCCGACCAGGATCACCGGCACGCCCTTGCTCTTGGCCCACGTGGTCAGCCGCGCCGCGCACTCGCGCACCTGGCCGACCGAGCCGGGGATGCCGTCGAGCGCCTGGGTCTGCGTGGTCTGGATCGAGTCGACCGCGAGCACCGCCGGGCGCGCCCGCTCGGCCTCCTCGAGGATGCGCTCGAGCGAGGTCTCCGCGTGCACCAGCAGACTGGCCTGGCGCGCGCCCACGCGGCGCGCGCGCATGGCCGTCTGCGCCACCGATTCTTCGCCGCTGACGTACAGCACCGTCGCGCCCTTGGCGGCGAGGCCGTCCAGCGCCTGCAGCAGCAGCGTGGACTTGCCGATGCCGGGGTCGCCGCCGAGCAGCACGATGGAGCCGGGCACCAGCCCGCCGCCGAGCACGCGGTCGAACTCGCCGATGCCGGTGCGCACGCGCGGCGAGCGGTCCTCGACGTCGATCGCCGCGAGCGAGACCGGCTTGCCGCCCGCGCCGGGCAGGTGCGCCGCGCTGCGCGTCGACGACAGCCCGCGCGGCGCCGTGGCGCCCGCCGCGGCCTCCTCGACCAGGCTGTTCCACTCGTTGCACCCGGGACAACGACCGTGCCAGCGCAGCTCGGTGTGCCCGCAGGACTGGCAGCGGTGCACGGTGCGCGTGGCTGACGACGACTTGGCCATCCGCGCAAGCTAGCAGCCGGGTGTGACGCGCGACGGTGACGCGTGCCGGGTGTGACGCGCCCGCAGGCGCGCGCTCCGCTACTCGGGCCGGACCCAGCGCGCCTCGAGCCAGGCGAGCGAGTCCTTCGCCGCGCGCAGCTCGGCATCGATCGCGCGCACCGCCGGCTCGGCCGCGACCTGGCCGCCCGCGCGCGCGCGCACGTGCAGGATCCAGTTGGACAGCTCGTAGTGGTGCAGGAGCGGGTAGAAGCGCCGCTCCGACAGGCCGGCCAGCCGCGCCGCCGCGGTGTCCACGTCCACGCTGCCGACCAGCAGGGTCGCCGCGTCGAAGAGCAAGGCGCGCAGGTCCTCGAACGCCCGCTCCGGGTCGGCGACGATCGCCTGCAGCTCGCGCTCGAGCCCGGCCTCGCTCATGCCCGCGTCGAGCGCGGCGTCGCTGAGCGCAGGCACCTGGGTCTCGACGAAGCCGCACTCCGGCGCGACCTCGAGCAGCCGCCCGACCAGGTACAGGTCGAACGCGCTGGCGATCGCCTCGCCCAGGAACGACGCGTCGGCGCCGCCGCCGAGCTCGCGCCGCGCCAGGTGGTGCCACGCCACGTGCGCGATCACGTCGGCGGGCACGTGCTTGTCGAGCAGCACGTCGGCGTCCTGGCCGCCCCAGAAGGTCAGGTTCAGGAACAGCACACGCGACCAGTACGCGTCCTTCGCGCCCGCCTCGGGCACCGCGAAGCGATAGCCCGCGGTGGCCAGCACGTCCTTCAGGTCGCGGTAGAGACCGACGCCGCGGAAGACGTCGTCGTCCTCGATCTGCAGCTTGTCGAGCGTGAGGCGCTGGAGCTTCATGACGGCGCGCCGGCTCTCAGCTCAGCCGCTGGCGCAGCGCGGTGGCCTTGTCGTCGAGCCGCGCGGCCAGATCCGCGCGCCCCGCGCCCACCGCTCGCTCGCGCCCGCGCCCCAGCCAGCTGATGGCGCGCGCCACGTCGCCGTGCTCGAGGAAGGCGCGCGCGGCGCTGATCGCCAGCATCACATCGGCGGGATCGTCGTCGAAGCGGCGCTGGAACAGCGCCTCGGCGTCCTCGCCGCGCCCGACCCGTACGTAGAGCGACGCGAGGCCGTCCTCGGCGACGCGCAGCCGCTCGGGCCAGGAAGGATCGGCGGTGTGGACGCCGCGCGCGGCGACCACGAAGCGCTCGAACAGCAGGACGGTGCCCGCGGGGTCCGCGGTGCTGTGCAGCTCGACCAGGCGCGACAGGAAGTGTCCGTAGGCGAGCAGCTCGTCGATGGCGCAGCCGAGC
>JBKJOI010000113.1:0-11744 GCA_046595695.1 Haliangiales bacterium
GCCGCGCTACCTCGATCGTCTGCTCGCCGACGTGCTCCTCGCCGAGCGCGCGCTGGCGAGCGGCGACGCCGCCGCGGCCACCGAGGCGGTCACGCGCCTGCGCAGCGCCGCGCTACCTCGATCGTCTGCTCGCCGACGTGCTGCTGGCCGAGCGCGCGCTCGCGAGCGGCGACGCCGCCGCCGCCACCGAGGCGGTGGCGCGCCTGCGCAGCGCCGCACCCGGGTTCGTGCCCGGCCTCGAGCTCGAGGCGCGCGTGATCACCGAGGCGCCCGGGCAGGCGCCCGGTCTGGCCCGCGACGGCGCGCGCCGCCTGCGCGCGCGTGCCCTCGAGCTCGACCCGGCCGCGCTGCGCGTGCGCCTGGCGCTCGCCGAGCAGCTGCTCGGCGACGAGGACGTGAACGGCGCGCTCGACGCGCTCGGCGCCGCCGCGAGCGGCGCACCCGCCGGCGGCACCGTGGTGCACTGGCGCGCCGATCTGGTGCGCGCCGCCGCGCTGCGCCAGAAGGGCCTCGAGGCCGACGCCGAGGCCGCGGTGCGGCGCGCCGTCGCCGTCCGCCCCGACGCCTGCGAGGTCCGCTACGAGGCGGTCCGGCAGCTCGCGCGCGAGGGCAAGCACAAAGAGCTCCTGGCCGGTGCGCGCCGGGTCGTCGACTGCGACGGCTGGACCGGCGTGCTCGCCTCGGTGGCGCAGGACGCCGGCGATCACGCGCTCGTGCTCGCCGAGCGCACGCGCTTGCTGGCGCGCGCGCCCGAGGATCCCGGGCGCCACCTGGACCTCGGCCGTGCCCACCTGGCCGCCGGCGATCGCGCGGCCGCGCGCGCCGCGGTGGCGGCCGCGCTCGCGCTCGATCCCTGGAGCGCGAGCGCGCGGCTCGCGCTCGCCGATCTGCTCGCCGCGGACGGCGATCGCACCGGCGCGCGCCGCCTGCTCGCCACCGGGCTCGACCTCGATCCCGCGGCGCGCGAGCTGGCCGCGGCGCTCGCCGCGCTCGGTGCCGCCGACGACCTGGCGCCCTGGCGCATCGACGGTCCCAAGGTGATCCAGGCCTTCGAGGCCGCGGAGAGGACCGGCAAGCGCACGCGCTACCAGGCTCCCGGCGTGCTCGTGCTCGACCGCATGGTCGCGCTCGTGCACCAGGACGGCGCGCGCGTCTCGATCGTGCACCAGATCGTGAAGGTGCTCGAGAAGGAGGGCGTCGAGAAGTGGGGCGAGATCCGCGTGCCCGAGGGCGCCGAGCTGCTCACCGCGCGCACCATCAAGGCCGACGGCAGCGTGCGCGAGCCGCAGTCGCTGGGCGGCAAGGAAGGTCTCACCGCGCCCGATCTGGCGGTCGGCGACTACGTCGAGACCGAGTACTACATGATCGCCGGCGCGCCGACCGCGTGGGACGGCGGCTTCATCGGCGACCGCTTCTACTTCCAGAGCTTCGAGGAGCCGTTCGATCGCACCGAGTATGTGGTGGCCGCGCCCGCCGGCTACGACCTGCGCTGGGAGATCCGCGGCGACGCGCCCAAGCCGGTGCACGAGCGCTTCGACAACTGGGAGGTCACCACCTTCCAGAAGCGCGGCAGCTCGCAGCTCGTGCCCGAGCCGGCGGGGCCGCCGCCGGTGGAGTGGATGGCCTCGGTGCTGCCGTACGCCAACGTATCGCTGGCCGGCTGGCGCGCCTGGGTGGGCGAGCAGGTCTACGGCGCGCGGCGCGCCGATCGCTCGGTGCGCGCGCTCGCGCTCGAGCTGGGCAGCGGCAAGGATCTCGCGCAGACCGCGCGCGCCATCCACGACTTCACCCTCGACGCCATCGACGACGGCGGCACGCTCTCCGACGAGCCCTCGTCGATCCTGTCGCGCCGCTCGGGGCGGCGCGTGATCCTGATGCTGGCGCTCTGCGAGGCCGCCGGGATCCGCGCCGAGCTGTGGCTCGCGCGCCCGCGCTCGGACGGCGTGGGCACGCCGCCCGAGGTCGAGATCCCCGAGCTCGGCTACCCGCTGGTGCGGCTGCGGCTCCCGGCCGGCGACCTGTTCGTCGACCCGCGCTACCGCTACGCGCCGCTCGGCTACCTGCCGCCGCACCTGCGCGACGTGCCCATGCTGCTGGTCCCCGATCCCGAGGCCGGGCCGCTGCCCGAGCTCAAGCTCTACCTCACGCCCAAGGGCGACGCGAACACCGACGAGCGCTTCACCCGCCTCGACGTCAAGCTGGCCGCCGACGGCTCGGCGGTGATCAGCGCCGAGGAGACGCTGACCGGGCTGCCCGCGGCGCAGTGGCGCGACTACCTGAAGGACGTCCCCACCGACGAGGTCGAGCGCGATCTCGAGCAGCGCGCGCTCGGTTTTTGGTTCCCGGGCGCGACGCTCGAATCGCTCGCGATCCAAGCGCAGGAGGATCCGTACAAGCCGCTGGTGCTGCGCTACCGCTTCCGCGCGCCGCGCTACGCGCGCCTCGGGCCCCGGGGCGAGCTGGCGCTGCCGGTGTCGCCGATGCCGCAGCTCGTGCAGCGCCGCTACGTGCTGACCGGCGCGCGCACGACGCCGCTCGTGCTCGAGTCGGATGGCCTGGTGCGCTCGATCGTCAAGGTGCGGCTGCCTGGCGGCTACGCGCCGCTGCGCGCGCTGCCCGGCGAGGTCGCGCTCGAGGCGCCCGGCGGTGCGGCGCGCTTCGGCGCCAAGGTCGCCGCCGAGGACGGCGCGCTCACCAGCACCGTCGCCAGCGCGGTCGAACCGCTGGCGCGGGTGCCGGCGAAGGACTACCCGGCGTTCATGCGCTTCGCGGCTGCCGCGGACGCCGCCGAGCAGGCGGTCGTCATGGTGGGCAAGAAGTAACGCGCAGGACAGAAACCGCCGCGGGATCGCGTCCGCCATGTGTCAAATGCGCCCAGCGGGTGGCCAAATGGCACGCTGCGTGTATGTCTTACTGGTATGGCAAACATCCAGATCACGCATCGGGACATGGAGTCCAGCGAAGCCGTCGACGCAGCCATCCGCGAGAAGTACGAGAAGCTCGTCGAGCACTGCCCGGAGCTGCTGAGCTGCCACGTGGTGGTCGAGCAGCCCCACCGCCGGCACCGCAAGGGCTCCCACTTCCACGTGCGCGTGGATCTCGTCGTGCCCGGCGCCGAGCTGGTCGTGGGCCGCGATCCGGCGCAGGCCGACGAGTACGAGGACTTCCACGTGGCGCTGCGCGACGCCTTCCTGGCCGCTCGCCGCGAGCTGCAGCGCTGGTCGGACGAGCGGCACCGACACGTGAAGGCGCATACGCTGCGCGCGCCGAACGGCGCCGGCGGCCAGTAAGTACCGGGCGCGCCCCACCTGCAGGGCGCGAAATCCCGGGCGATCCGCTAAGATCGCCCGGCGAATGTTCCGTGGTCGGAGATCCACCGGCGGGGTCGTGCTCACCGTGCTGCTCGCGGCGCTGGTGGGGTGCGACAACTTCCGGCCGTTCTCGGGCACCGAGCGCGGCGCGCGCTCGAGCATGAGCTCGGGGCGCGACCGCGGCACCGACACCCTGATCGTCGGGCGCGCCAGCGACATCGTCGGCCTCGACCCGGCGCGCTTTGCGGACAACGAGTCGATCGAGGTCTGCGAGCAGATCTACGAGCACCTGGTGCGCCTGCGCAACGACGGCCAGGACGTCGAGCCCGCGCTCGCGCTGTCCTGGGAGGTCTCGGAGGACCGGCGCGCGTGGACCTTCCACCTGCGCCCCAACGTGCTGTTCCACGACGGCACCCGCTTCGACGCCGAGGCGGTGCGCTTCTCCTTCGAGCGTCAGCTCGACAAGAAGCACCCCTTCCGGATGACCGACTTCGCTTACTGGGACAACAACTTCCAGAGCGTCGTGCGTGCCATCGAGGTGCTCGACCCGATGACAGTCCGGATCCACATCTTCAAGCCGTCGGCGCCGTTCCTGTCGCTGCTAGCGCTGTTCCCGGTGTCGATCGTGTCGCCCACCGCGGTCAAGAAGTGGGGCCCGGCCTACGCCGACCACCCGATCGGCACCGGGCCGTACCGCTTCGGCGAGTGGCGCAAGGGCGACCGCGTGATCGTCGAGCGCAACGACGGCTACTGGGGCGACCTGCCGCGGCTGCGCCGCATCGTCTTCAAGACCATCCCCGACCCGCGCCAGCGCCTGGTCGCGCTCGAGGGCGGCGCGATCGACGTTGCCTATGGGATCCTGCCCGAGGAGCTGCAGTTCGTGGCGCTGCACCCCGAGCTGATGCTGGTGCGCACGCCCGGCCAGAACGTGGCGTATGTGGCGATGAACACGCAGAAGCGGCCGTTCGACGACCGGCGCGTGCGCCGCGCCGTCAACCACGCGGTCAACAAGATGCCGCTGGTCAGCCTGATCTACCAGGGCAACGCGGTGCCGGCGTCGGGCGCGGTGCCGCCGACCTTGTGGAGCTACGATCCCGACGTCGTCACCTACCCGTACGATCCCATGCGCGCGCGCGCGCTGCTCGGCGAGGCCGCCACGGCCGGCAAGTTCGACCCCACGCGGCGGCTCGCGTTCTACGCGCCGCTCACGCCGCGTGCCTACCTGCCCAACCCCGAGCGCGTCGCGCGCGCGATCCAGCGCAACCTGCAGGAGGTCGGTATCCAGGTCGATCTGGTGCTGCAGGACTTCCCCGCGCACCTCGCGTCGGTGGAGCGGGGCGAGCACGACCTCTGCCTGATCGGCTGGGCGGGTGACATCCCCGATCCCGACAACTTCCTCTACCTGCTCCTGTCGAGCGACAACGCCGAGATCGGCAGCGCGCGCAACCTGGCCTTCTATGTCGACGCGAAGGTGAGCGGCCTCCTGCAGTACGCGCAGGAGACCAGCGATCGCGCCGAGCGCGAGCGCTACTACCGGCAGGCGCAGGAGCTCATCGCGATCGACGCGCCGTGGGTGCCGCTCGCGCACTCGCAGGTCACCGTCGCGGCGCGCTCCGATGTGAACGGCCTCGCCATCCACCCGAGCGGGCTCGTCTACTACCACACCATGTGGATCACGCCGTGAGCCCGCGGGCGCTCGCGTTCCTCGACCGCCTGCGCCTGCGCCACAAGCTGGCGCTGTCGCTGTCCATCGCCGCGATCCTGCCGGTGATCGTGGCTGCCGGCGTCGCGGTGCGGGTCGTGCTCGAGGGCCTCGAGGACGGCGTGCGCGAGCAGACCACCAAGCAGGTGCGCGTGGGCGTGAACCTGGTGCTGCGCAACGTCGAGCGCCTGGGCGCCGACGCGGTGCGGCTGTCGTCGACGCCCGGCCTCGAGCAGGCCATCTTGGCCGGACCGGGCGCGGTCGGCGAGTTCATCGCCAGCGAGGATCCGCACCTGCCGTCGGCGCTGATCCACGTCACTGACGCGCGCGGGCGGGTGGTCGCGACGCGCGCCGTGGGCGGCAACCTGGCCCGCTACGAGAGCCTGGGCATCCGCTTCGATCCCAACATGGCTGAGCGCGGCCTGCGCTTCGAGCGGCGCGTGACCATCGCGGCGCTCGGCGACGTGCTGGTGGTGCGCGCGGTCGCGCCGGTGGTCGACTCCTCGTTCGCGCTGCGCGGCACGGTGGTGATGAGCCTGCCGCTCGACGGCGACTTCGCGGATCAGCTGAAGGGCGCGCTGGGCAACGACGTGCTCCTGCACGCCGGAGGCGGTCCGGCGCGCTCGTCGTTCGTGGACGGCGCGGGCGGGCGCGTGCCCGGCATCGCGCCGGCGCCGGGCGTGGCCGGGCTGGTGCTCACGGGCGGCAGCCAGCAGGCGCGCGCGACCATCCGCGGCCGCGAGTTCACGCTCGGCTACGCGCCGCTCAAGAACCTCGACGGCGAGCACGTCGGCATGCTCGCGGTAGCCGTGCCGCGCGACGCGCTCGCGCGCGCCAAGCAGGCCGCGGGCAGCTCGCTGGCGCTCGGCGTCGCGGGCGCATTCCTGTTCGCGCTCGGCCTGGCCGCGCTGCTGTCGCGTCGGCTGACCCGGCCGCTCGTGCGCCTGCACGCGGGCGCGCTCGCGGTCGCGCGCGGCGACCTCGACGTCAAGCTGGGCGTGCCGGCGCGCGGCGCCAAGGACGAGCTCGACGACCTCTCGGCCGCGTTCTCGACCATGACCGGCAGCCTGCGCGAGAACCGCGAGCGGCTGGCCGCGCGCATGCGCGAGATCGTCGGGCTGCACGAGGCCGGCCGCGCCGTCTCCTCGGTGCTCGGCCTCGACGAGGTGCTGCGCAAGGTCGTCGACTCGGTCGCGCGCGTGCTCGACACCCGCCTGGCGGCGCTCTGGCTCATGGACGACGCCTTGCTCTCCGACCCGGGCGTGACCGGCTCGCAGCGGGTGGTCCGGCGCGAGCTGCGCATCGCCGCCGCGCGCACCAAGCCGCTCCTGCCGCTCGGCGATCCCATCACCACCCGCAAGACCATGGTCGGCGAGGTCGCCGAGATGGCCGCCGAGGCGCTGACCACCTTCGCCGAGGACGTTGCGCGCACCCGCAACCCGGTGCGCATCGACAAGCTCACCGACGAGTCGCGCTGGCAGGACGCGGCGCTGCGCGCGCAGGTCGACGGCTCGATCCTGGCCGTGCCGCTCGAGCAGAAGGGCCAGGTGATCGGCGTGCTGGTGGTCGGGCGCGTCGCCAGCGCGCCCCAGTTCACCGACGCCGACGAGAACCTGCTCGCCACCTTCGCCGATCAGGCCGCGACCGCGATCGAGAACTCACGCCTCTACGAGGAGGTGCGCGCGTTCTCCGGCGAGCTCGAGGAGAAGGTGAAGCTGCGCACGCGCGAGCTCACCTCGATGAACATGGAGCTCGGCCGCGCCATCGCCGAGCTGCGCGAGACCCAGGCGCAGCTGGTGCTGTCCGAGCGCATGGCCGGCCTGGGCGCGCTGGTCGCCGGCGTGGCCCACGAGATCAACTCGCCGTCGGCGGCGGTGCGCGGCTCGGTCGACGCGCTGTCCGAGAACGTGCGCCGGCTGGCGCGGCGCGAGCGCGATCTGGGCGAGCTGGGCCTCTCGGAGGGCGAGCGCGGCGAGTTTCTGAACGTCGTCGAGGCGCTCGCGGCGGCCGCCGCCGACAAGCGGGTCGCCTCGCCCGCCGAGGTGCGCCGGCGTGCGCGCGACATGGCCGGCCGGCTGGTCACCCTGGGCGTGCCCGCGGGCGACGTCGCCGCGCGCGTCCTGGCCGAGCTGGGCGCGCCCGCCGATCCGTCCGAGCCGGGCGACCACAGCGAGCTGGTCCAGTTCCTGGTGCGCCGGCCGGGGGTCGCCGAGACCGAGATCCTGGTCGGCTACCTGCAGGAGTACGCCTACCTGTACCGAAACGTCTCTGCCATCCAGACCGCCATCAAGCAGATCCAGCGCATCGTCGGGGCGTTGAAGGGCTACTCGCACCTGGACCAGGCGAAGATCGAGCCGGTCGACCTGCACGAGGGCATCGAGAACACCCTCGTCATCCTTCACCACGAGCTCAAGTATGGTATCTTGATCCAGCGTAAGTACGGTGAGTTACCGCGCGTTCCCGTCTTCGTAGACGAGCTGAATCAGGTCTGGACCAACATCATCCACAACGCGGTCCAGGCGCTGAAGGGCAAAGGGGAGATCGTCATCGAGACGCTGCCACCAGGAGTCGGTGAACACCAGCAGTCCGATGCCGTCACAATTCGCGTGATCGATAACGGTCCTGGAATCCCGAGAGACGTCCTGCCGCGCATCTTCGAGCCCTTCTTCACCACCAAGGTGAAGGGCGAGGGAACCGGCCTGGGACTGGGAATCGTGAAGAAAATCGTGGACAAGCATGGGGGGCGGGTGGACGTAGATTCAGCGCCGGGGCGGACTTGTTTCACGATCGTGTTGCCGACCATGGGCTCCTTGCAGGCGGGAGGGAGCCCGGACGACAGCGGCGAAAGCGGTGACCGCGGCAGCGACGGCAGCGTGCGCGCCGCCTCGGGGGGCGCCAGTTGATGGGGCACCATCAGAAGTCGACCGGGTCTCCCGGACTCCGCGACGGTCACAAAGAGCACATCCTGTGCGTCGACGACGAGGAGGGCATCCTCACCGCGCTGCGGCAGCAGCTGCGCGGCCGCTTCGGCGAC
Organism: Haliangiales bacterium; assembly: GCA_046595695.1. Taxonomy (GTDB): domain Bacteria; phylum Myxococcota_A; class Polyangia; order Haliangiales; family SHYZ01; genus JBKJOI01. The sequence continues at coordinate 8,048 of JBKJOI010000113.1, forward strand.
GAGTGCGAGATCGAGGTCGCGCAGTCGGCCGGTGACGCGCTCGAGCTCATGGATGAGCTGGAGAAGGACGGCGAGAGCATCGCGGTCATCATCGCCGACCAGATCATGCCCGGCATGAAGGGCGTCGAGCTCCTGGAAGAGGTCCACCGCCGCTCGCCCTCGACCACCAAGATCCTGCTGACCGGCCAGGCCGGCCTGGACGCGGTGGTCGCCGCGATCAACCGCGCCGGGCTCAACCACTACATCCCCAAGCCGTGGGACGAGCCCGACCTGCGCCTCGCGGTCGAGGGCCTCCTGCGCCAGTACCGGCTCGACCGGCAGAACCGTCAGCTGCTCGGCGACCTCGAGGACCGCAACGTCGAGCTCGAGGTCGTGAACGGCGTGCTCGAGTCGCGCGTCGCCGAGCGCACCCGTGAGCTGGCCGAGGCCAACGCGCGGCTCGCGCAGCTCGCGGTCACCGACGGGCTGACCGGCGTGTACAACCATCGCCACTTCCACGAGCGGCTCACGCTCGAGATCGAGCGCTCGGGGCGCAACGGCCTGCCCATGGCGCTGTTCATGATCGACGTCGATCACTTCAAGAATTACAACGATCGACACGGCCACCCGGCCGGCGACGAGGTGCTGCGCCAGGTGGCGCGCCTGCTCGCCGAGGGCCGCCGCGTCAACGACTTCGTCGCGCGCTACGGCGGCGAGGAGTTCGCGGTCGTGCTCGTCGACACGCCCAAGCTGGGCGCCGCGCAGGTCGCCGACAAGCTGCGCCAGCGCATGGCCGAGTACCCGTTCCCGCACGCCGGGCAGCAGCCGGGCGGCGCCATCACCGTCTCGGTGGGCGTGGCCGCGTTCCCCGAGGACGCCTCGGCGCCCGAGGCCCTGGTGCGCGCCGCCGACACCGCGCTCTACCGCGCCAAGACCTCCGGCCGCAACCGCGTCGTGATCGCCGGCAAGGCGGAGTAGAGTTCACCCGTCATGAACATCGCCGTGCTCGGCGCGGGCGCCTTCGGCACCGCCATCGCGAAGTCGCTCGAGGGCCGGGGCCACGAGGTCACGCTGTGGGCGCGCACCGAGGAGGGCGCGCGCGAGATGCAGGAGACGCGCGAGTCGCGCCACCTGCCCGGTGCCAAGCTGGGGCCGCGCGTGCTGGTGACCCACGATCTGCTCGCCGCCGTGGCCGGCAAGCCCATGGTCGTCTCGGTGACGCCGTCGCACACGATCCGCGAGGTGCTGTCGGCGGCCGCGCCGGCGCTCGCCGAGAGCGTGATCCTGGTCAACGCGTCGAAGGGTATCGAGGAGGGCTCGCTCGACACCATCGACCGCATCTGCGCCGAGATCCTGCCCGCGCCCATGGCGGCGCGCGCCGCGTTCCTGTCGGGCCCCACGTTCGCCAAGGAGCTGGCGATCGGGCTGCCCGCGGCGCTGGTGGTCGCGTCGCGCTCGGCGCGCTCGGCCGCGACCGTGCAGGAGGAGCTCTCGACCGACCGGCTGCGCCTGTACACCAGCGACGACGTGATCGGCGTCGAGCTGGGCGGTGCGCTCAAGAATGTGTGCGCCATCGGCGCCGGCATCGCCGACGGCTTGGGCTACGGCCACAACACGCGCGCCGCGCTGATCACGCGCGGCCTGTCGGAGATCACGCGCGTCGGCCTGCGCATGGGCGCGAACCCGCTCACCTTCATGGGCCTCGCGGGGCTGGGCGACCTGGTGCTGACCTGCACCGGCGACCTGTCACGCAACCGCACCGTGGGCATCGAGCTGGGCCGGGGCAAGAAGCTCGAGGACATCCTGGCCGGCATGAGCTCGGTCGCCGAGGGCGTGCGCACGACACGCGCCGCGCGCGACCTGGCGCAGAAGCTCGGCTGCGAGATGCCCATCACCGACGCGATCTACGCCGTGCTCTACGAGGGCAGGAGCCCGAAGGACGCGGTCGCCGGGCTGATGACGCGCGATCTGAAGTCGGAGCGCGGGTAGGGCGGCGGCGGCGGATCGAGCGGCGGGCGGGCTACTCGGCCGGCTCGCGGATGACGACGTCGTCCTCGTCGTTGGCGTCGTCCTCGGTCGCGATCGTCAGCGGATCCGGCAGCACCGTCAGGATCGGCCGCGCGTGCGCCAGGTTCGCCGGGAAGAGCGACGGCTGCACCGGATCCGCGAAGACGTCGGCGAAGACGTCCGGGGTGAGCGCCCGCTCGAGGCGGGCCGCGAACGAGTCGCGCAGCAGCCGCACGTAATACTCGCTGTCGTAGTCGCGCGGATCGCGCGCGCGACAGGCGGCCGCGTCGTCGTCGTCGGCGTCGCAGCTGCGCGCGCCGACGGCGTCGTCCTCGGGCGCGGGCAGGAGCGCCGCGCGGCCACCCGCGGCGCGGTAGACCCAGGCGTGCTCGCCCGGCTGCCACGCGTTGCGTCCGCTCGCGAGCATGGCCTCGTAGGGCAGCTCGCGCCGCTGCGCGCGCGTCGCCAGGTACTGCTCGGCGCTCTTGGTCAGGCGCACGTGGGCCGCGACGTCGAGCGTGCGCAGCTCGCGCCGGCGCAGCGCCGTCACCGTCGCCACGTAGGCGTCCTGCACGCCGACGAGATCGCCCGCGAGCAGGCGCGCCAGGGCGCGGCGCAGGAAGGCCTCGCCGAACGGCTCGGAGCGGCTCGAGCGGAAGGCCACGCCGCGCAGGAGGATCGGCCCGCGCCCGCCGTAGGGCTCGAGCGCGTAGTTCTTCGGCTCGTGCGAGAGCATCGCCGCGTAGCGCCCGTCGAACTCGAGCTGCACGCGCGCGGGCAGGACCGCCGCGACCTCGGTGACGACGCGCCGCTCGTCGGCCTCGCTCCAGCCGTCGGGCACCGCGAAGTAGACGCCGTCGGTGTCGGCCTCGAGCAGGGTGACGCCGCGCTGGGCCAGCTCGCGGCAGATCACGCCCAGCACCTCGCGGCCGTTGCGGGTGACCTCGTTGGCGGCGTGCACGTCGGCGAAGCGGGTGAGCCCGCCCGCGCCCAGGTAGCCGTACGCCGAGTTCACGATGATCTTCATCGCGGCAGAGAGCGCCTCGTGGATGTGGCGCTCCTGCGAGCCGGGCGGCGCCGCGCGCGCCGCGGCCTTGGACGCGAGCCGTTGATCGACGAGGCGGTCGACCAGCGCGAGCAGCACCCCCAGCCGATCGCGGCGCGGGCCGATGCGATACTCGCGCATCAGCGACGGGTAAAGGCTGGCGACGTCGGCCTTCACGATGTTCTTGGCCACACCAGTGGCGAACAGGTGCAACGCGGCGCCGCTGTGCGGCGTGCCGTCGCCGCGCTCGTGCGCGGGCAGCGCCGCGCCCGCGCGCAGGTAGGCGCGCACCAGCAGCGGATCGAGCACGCCGGTGGCCGCGCCGGCGTCGGCGAGGCGCTCGTAGCGCCGCGGGGCCATGCGCGCGAGCGCGAAGGCGGCGCCGCCGAGCAGGTGGGCGAGGCCCGCGGCCTCGGTGACGTCGTCGCCGGCGTAGCGGCGCACGCGCTCGGGGTCGGTGCGGTAGACCTCGTGCACGCGCGCGCCCGGGATGTGCTCGCGCTCGGGGCCGGCGAGGCCGAGGTGGCGTGCCACCACCTTCAGGCCGTGGCCGGGTAGATCGCGCGCCGAGAAGCTGTGCCGCAGCACCGCGTCCATGGTGTCGATGAGCTCGCGCCCCGGCACCGTGTAGCGCGCGCGGCGCATCGAGTCGGCCGGATCCTCGCT
>JBKJOI010000236.1:0-5706 GCA_046595695.1 Haliangiales bacterium
GCACCTGTCTCTCTGGGAGGTCACGAACGTCGAGCCCGGGCACAGCCTCACCGCGCGTGATCTCCTCACCGGTGAGACGCGGGTCGTCCGCGAGGTCATGGGCTCACGGACGCTGCGGCTGCGCGACACGCTGCTCGCGCGCGTCGTCACGGTGAACGAGCTGTCCGTGCTGGCCGGCAGTCACCCGCGCGTGTTGCCGCCGGTCCCCGCCGCCCTGGTCCTCGACGAGGTCCGGCGGAAGCTGCGCAAGAAGGGCGTCGTGGCGGCGGAGCGCCTTCGGGCCGAGAAGCTCGCCGAGACCATGATCGCGCGCTGGGAGGACGTGGTCGAGGAGGAGGACGAGCGCGCCGCTCGGCCTCGCATCCTGCAGAACACCGACGGCGATCCGATGTTGTGGACGACTGACCACTTCGCGGTGGCCGCCGACGCGCGCGCCGAAGTCCTCGAGCGCATGGCGACGATCGATGGCATCGAGGCCGAGGGCGACGGTGCTTTCGTGCTGTTGCGTCGGGGCAACGCGATGCACGCGCACCTCGACAACACGCTCCTCGGCCGTGTCGAGGTCGGCGGCGCCGGCCTCAAGGCCGAGAGCAACTCGGTCAAGCGCGCCGACGCGTTGCGGGCGCGCCTCGAGCAGGCGTGTGGCGGGCTCGTTCGCTTTCGCATGCGGACCCACGCCGATCCGATGTCGCAGGCTCACGAGCAGCGTGCGGCTCCGTCGGCGCATGAAGCCCCACCGCCCGAGGTCGTGGCTGCGCTGCACGAGATGCAAGCGCGACATCTTGCGGCGTGGCCCGACCAGCCGATCCCCGCACTCCACGGCAAGACGCCACGCCAGGCCGCCAAGACCAAGGCCGGGCGCGAGGCCGTGGAGCTGCTGCTGCGCGACTGGGAGCACCACCTCGCGCGACTTCCCGGGGCGGAGCGCATGGATCTATCGAGCTTGCGCAGCGAGATCGGCCTCGACCGCTGACGGCGCACGCCACCCCGGTCTTGCTGAATCCTCCTCATCGGGGAGGGCGATCAGCTGCTCGCGGGTCTCCAGTCGGCAGTCGCCGACAGCAGCGACTACGGTGTCGTGCGCATCGCGCTGGCGTTCCCGGACCCCGACGACTATCGAATGCCGGGCGCCTCATCGCCCGAGGGTTGTCAGCTGTTCCAGCCCTGCAACCTGTCCAGCGGCCCGCCGGTCGGGCTGTGGCACGCGGTCGAGCGCACGCGCGCGCAGCGGGTCTGGGAGGCGTTCGATGCCCGTGGCCAGGCCACCTTCGACATCCAGCCTGACGACATCTACTCCGTCGCGGGCTCGGTGGGTCAGCTAACCTGCTCCGACTCGGCGCCGGTCGTGCGCAAGATGGGCGGATGGAGATGCGGCGACGCGCAGGTCACGCCGCCTGGCGAAGCGCAGGCGTCCGAAGCGCAGGCGTCCGAAGCGCAGGCATCCGAAGCACAGGCGTCACCGGGTGTAACGCGCGCCGCTGCCGCGGCGCTGTGACACCGCGTGAGAATCCGCGTGCTTACGGGGCTGAACGCGCGGCACGAGGAGTGCAAATGGCGCGGGCTGTCTCGTCATCTTCAGGAGGAAGCAATCGTGCAACGACACTCGGGATTGTGTGCAGGACTTGTCATGAGATGGATGGTCGTCGCGGCTGTGGTCGGGTTTCCTCGCCTGGCCATCGCGCTCAACGGAACCGCGAGCTTCCCTGATTCATCCTGCTCGGCGGCCGAGCGCACCAGGCTGGCGAACGCGATGGCCACCCTGCGCAGCGCGTTCGTCGACAACCCCGGCTCCATCGGCACGTGCATGCGCGAGGCCTACGCGGCCGGCCCCAACACCTCGGATCAGAACGGCCTGGGAACCGTCTGGACCGACTGGCTGATGTACCGGCTGGCCGAGAACATGCCGACGAAGTTCTATTGCTCGGAGACGTTGCCGGGCGGCTCCTTCGGTTCGGCGGCCGCGGGTCTGTCGTTCACGGAGGAAGTGGTGCTGATGACCCACGCCTCTCTGCACGTGAGCGTCTCGGACGAGCAGGTGGCAGCCCTCCTGACCCACGAGATCGTCCATACCAAGGGCGGCGATCACGGGATCATGGACGGCATCGAGACGGCGTCGACTTCGCCCCACCTGGCGAGCTACTGCTTTGCGCAGCGGGCGCAAGCGATGCCCATCGACACGCAGGGGGGACCGCCGCGCTCGTCCCAGGCGCAGGAGATGCGCCAGAGCCCGGTCGGGCAGTTCCGCGGTGATTCATTCGAGGCCGCCTGCCCGGGCAAGACCGTGGCTGCCGGCATCTTCGGCCACGAGAGCACGGCCAACCTGGAGCGGGTCGGGCTCACCTGCAAGCCGCCGGGCGTCGATTCGCAGGAGCAGGACACGCAGGCCTTCGGCTCGTGGGTCGGAACCTCGTTTCGCCAGCGCTGCTACCCCAACGAGGTCGTGGTCGGCCTCTGGGGCTACGCCGACTACACGATCGAGGCCGCTGGGCCCATGTGCGCGTCGCAGATGAACGTCAACACGTCGCTCACGCCGACCTACAACGACCAGATCCACGGCACGGCGCGCGGCATCAGCTGGCAGCGGCGCTGTCCGCTCGGCATGGTGGTGAAGGCTCTCCGGGGCCGCACCGAGGGCTGGGGCTCGGGCAAGGTCAATCAGCTCGAGGTGACCTGCCAGAGTCTCGACAACTCACAGCACATTGCGCGCTGGAGCCTTCCTTCGGTGGGCAACGGCAACAACTATGGTTGGGCCAACCGCGAGGTCTGCGCGGGCCGGAGCGCGATGATCGCGATCAACGTCGTGACCGATGCAGCCGGCTTGACGCGCATTGCCGGCTGGTGCAAACACGTCACCACCGCGGCGGCGACGCAGTCGCTCAGCGGTTGGTCGCAGCTGCTGCCCGGGTACGGCGGTATGTGGACGGGACATACGGGCGACTACTGCCCTGAGAATCAGGTGCTGGTCGGGCTGGTGGTCTACACGCCCGCTGGCGGCGGCAACATCAACGCGGTCGGCGGACGGTGCGCCCCGATCGCCAGCTGGACCAGCTCGCAAGCGAGCTCCATCAAGGAGCTGCCCGTGCGCGGCGTGACCAGCGGCAGCGCCACCTTCCAGACCTGCCCCCAGCCGTATGTGATGGACGGCTTCTACGCGCAGACCAACGCGCGGGTGAACAGCCTGGCGGTGCAGTGCCGCGCGTTCAATGGCTACGGCGACGCACCCTGAGCGCGGTCCCGCGTCGGCCGCGCGCTACTTTCATGGGCCGGCGGCCGGCGAGCTCTTCCATGGCCTGGGCGTGGGCCGCCTCCTCGACCAACCGGCGCGGCGCGCTGCTGCGCGGCCGCAAGATCCTGGTCTTCGCGCTGCCGCGATCCGACTGCCGGTCGTATCGCCTCACGGAAGATCGCTGCCGGAGGCGTCTACGGTCACGATGCTCGCATGGGGGGCCCCTCGCCGGCCACCGCCTCGACCCGCTCGAGCACGGCGCGCGCCAGCATCGTGCGCTTGTACACATACAGCGCGCCGGGTAGGCCGTCCTCCAGCGCAGCCTCGCTGACCCGCAGGTGCTTCCCGACGGCGAACACGATGCGCGCGCCAAGACCTTGCGTGACGAGCTCGACCCTTCGCCAGACGGCGTCGCGGCTCCAGAAGCCGAGGACCTCGAGGTACACCTGCTCGCCGGTCGCCTCGCGCGTGAACACGAGGTCGGGAACGCAGAGTCCTACCCCAGGCAGGTCCAGGATGGCGGTCGCCGGTGCAACGCGCCACGGCGTGTCGAGGGCCCGGATTCCTCTGACGAGCGTGCCGACGTCATCCGCGAGACGGGGCGCCGCGGCCTCGGTCGGCGAGTCGGTGCCAGCCTTGCCTTCCAGCTGGAAGCGGAGCGGCGTCCGCTCCATGCCCCAGCGCACGTCGGCCGTGAGCTTCCACGAATCGCACTCGCGGATGGCGGGCAGGGCGAGCGCGAGCTGGAGGCCGTACTTCGTCCCCGACTCGAAGAGGTTGAAGGGCCCATCGATCTCGATGCGGTAGCCACCGCCCTTGCTCGAGGCAATGGTGTGGAGGAGGCGCAGGAACTTGAGCCGGCGAAAGAGGACCCGGTAGGCGCCGGGGGACCTGCACTCGACGTCCACCGCGACTCGAACGGCGCGCAGGAGCACGGCCTGCGCCTGCGCCAGGTCGTAGGCATCCACGAGCCGGCGAGCCGAGATGGGCTCCACGGAGCGCAGCACATGGGCGGCTCGCAGGTCGGCATAGAGCCCGCGCTCGAGCTCGTCCACGTCCATGCCGCGCTCGTTCGCGACGGCCTCGAGGACCGCCGCGCGGTCGAAGCGTCCCCCAGGCGCCACGTTGCACCACGCGGCGCTGGATCGCACGAACACGTCGCGCCGCAGGTCGTCTGGAGCGACCGTCGTGTCGGCCTCGAACTCGCAGCGGTCGTCGATGAGCTTGGCGAGGCCATCGGCGAGACGCTGATCTCCTGCGCTGGCGCGAACCGCCGCGCAGGCTTCCTCGAGCTCCTCGCGCGTGTGGCCCACGTGGCCCGTGGCGAGCTCCAGGAACACGGTGGCCAGCTCCTCGGCCTGTGCGCGCGTCGCCGCGTCCAGCGGTACGAGGCGCAGCTCGCTGCCGCGCCGGCGCGCGCGCACGAGGTCAGCGGTAAGCAACGTGCTCCCTCCGCCGCTCGCTCGTGAAGGTCTCCGACGTCTCGGCGGTGACCAGCTCGTAGAGCAGGGCCCGCTTGCCGTCCTTCTTGCGCAGGATGCGCCCGAGGCGCTGGACGTGCTCGCGCACCGACCCCGAGCCCGAGATCACGATCGCCACGTTCGCCGCAGGAATATCCACGCCCTCGTTGAGCACCTTGGAGGTCACGAGCGCGCCGTAGCGACCGTCGGCGAAGCGCTCGAGCAGCTCGCTGCGCTCCTTGATCTTGGTCTGGTGGGTGATGGCCGGGATGAGAAAGCGGCGCGACACCGCGTAGCAGGTGGCGTTGTCCTGCGTGAAGAGCAGCGCGCGGTCCGCCTGGTGGCGGCCAAGCAGATGCTCCACGAAGTCGAGCTTGGCGGGCGCGCAGAAGGCGAGCTCGCGCTGCCGCCGGTACGCCTGCATCGCGCGGCGTCCGTCGAGGCTGCGCGCGGACAGCATGATGAACTCCGTCCAACCCTGCGGGTTGGCCATGCGGATGCCATGGCTCTCGACGAAGCCGCGGTAGATGGCGCGCTCCGACTCGTACTCGGCCCGCTCGGCCGGCGAGAGCTCGACGACGACTCGCTCGGTGTCGTACTCGGCGAGGAAGTCGCCGGCGAGGTCGACGATCTCCTTCCGATAGGCCACCTGGCCGATCAGCTCGGTGAGCAGGCCGTCGCGCCCATCGGTCCGCTCGGGCGTCGCGGTCAGACCGAGTCGAAACGGGGCGAGGGCGAAGCGAGCGGCCATGGCGTAGGCGGCGCCGGGAAGATGATGGCACTCGTCGAAGACGAGCAGGCCGAAGCGTGCGCCGAGGTGCTCCATGTGCAGGTAGGCGGAATCATACGTGGTGACGGTGAGCGGCTTCGGGTCGTACTCACCGCCGCCAATCACGCCGACGTCGACAGAAAACTGTTCGCGCAGGATGTCATACCATTGGCGCACCAGATCCAACGTGGGCGCCACAACGAGCGCGCTGCGCTTCTTCTGCGCAATGGCCATCACCGCCACAAACGTCT
>JBKJOI010000268.1:0-15691 GCA_046595695.1 Haliangiales bacterium
GCACCTGTCTCTCTGGGAGGTCACGAACGTCGAGCCCGGGCACAGCCTCACCGCGCGTGATCTCCCAGAGAGACAGGTGCGCACGCGCCTGCGCTGCGAGCCAGACCTGCTCCTGGGAAGAGAGCGCGCGGCCGCCATTCTCGACGAACCGCTCGGCCGCGGTCTTGCCCTTGATCGGCCGGCCATAGAGCCCCCACGGGCTGGAGAGCTGGCGCGCCTCGTGGGCATCGACGAACACGCCGCCGGTGAGCTCCTCGAGGCCCATCCCGAGCCGGGTCTCCGCATAGTAAAGGATCTGCGGCACGAGGCGCGCGTCGAGCTCGTGGAGCTTCGCCGGGTCGCTCGTCGTGGCCTTCATCTCGTCGGCGCCCAGGCAGCACTTCTTGTACTTCTCGCCGCTACCGCACGGGCAGGGGGCGTTCCGCGAGGCGCGCGGCTTGGCGGTCGAGGCCGGCGGCACGGCCAGCTGGAGCGACCGTGGCGATCGGGCCCGCGCGGCGTCGCGGCGCTGAACCTCGTCCCAGGCCTCGTACGGGAAGGTGAAGTGGATCGAGAAGCCCTCGCCGTTGTCCAGAGCTTCGCTCACGGCCTCCTCGATCTGCCCGCGGAGGAGTCGCTCGTTCTCCTCGCAGAACGGGACGAAGGCCCCGGCGACGGCCGCCATGACCCGGACGTCTTTCTCGCTGGGCGGCAGGAACAGGCCCTGGTGATCGTGTCGACCCACCAGCGGGTAGGCGCGCTCGTCTTCGAGCGCCCAGCCGTACCGCTCCACCTCGGCGCTCATGCTGGTGGGCAGCTCGGCGCCTTCATCGAAGTCGAGCGAGAGCCACGTCGTCCCGAAGTCGGGCCGCATGGACGTGCCGGCCTTGATGTCCTCGGCCGCGTCGCCGAACTTCTCGTAGGCGTCGAAGGACGGGAACAGGATGATGCCGGTGACTTCCTTGGCAGCACCCACGACGCAGAGCACGGCGCCCTTGATCCCCAGCGCGGGCGCGTCGACGCGGATGATGTCGGCGTCGGACAAATAGCTCCACGGCGCGGCCGCCCACAGCTCGGCGGCGTTCTCGAAGAGCTCCGCCATCGTTACCTCGGCGATCTCCCCGTCCTGCAGGTAGCTCTCCCCGCCGGCCTCGGTCTCGTCGAAGCGCGCGAGCATCGACTCCATGATCTCGCCGACCTCGGGCGTCGGCGCGACGACGACGGGCACGTCCGTGGCTTCACGTAGCTGGCGCGCCAACGCTTCGGTTTCGACGCGAAGGCGCGCGGGCCGGACGGCGGCCTCGGGATGCGGTCGCTTGCGCAACAGGCCCGCGAGCACGTCTGCGAAGGACGGCGTCCCCAGCTTCGGATCGACCATCTGCACGCCGAGCACGAGGCCGGACGGAACCTCGGCCCACAGGATCAAGTCCGGGCGAAACGCCGCCGCGCCGCGGCCCACGGCCATGGGCGACGGCAGCTGTGCGCCGATCCACTCGACGCCGGCGACGCCGCCACCGCTGCCGCGGGTACTCCGAGACTTGCTGCTTCCCTTGGTTCTGGCTGCCATCTAGGCCGAACCCTACGTGAGCGAGCGTGCCATGTGAATCCGCAAGTGACCTGGCCAGCGGCGAGCACTTCGGCAAGGTCGTAGTGCGCGTTGGCTGACGCCGCTCAGGCCACTGAAGCGTACGGGCCCGGCGCTCGCGTGCACGAGCGTCGCGTAGAGCGTCCACTCGAGCTCGACCTTGCGGACCACCTTCGTGACCAGCTTCTCGTGGCGCGGCAGCTCGACGGTCACGGGCAGCTCGAGGTCGGCCATCGGCGCGGGCAGGCGCTTCGGCCGGCCTTCGTGGGTCAGCACGGGCGAGTCATCGAGCAGGTCGAAGCCGAGCACGTCGACGAAGAACGCGATCGCGGGATCGTAGTGCTCCACGACGATCGACACCAGTGACAGCGACGGCACGAACGTAGGGTAGCGCGGCCGCCGTCGCGATCGCTTGCATCATCTGCTGCGGCGACGAACGAGCGCGACCAAGCCGAGCAGCAGCCCGCCGAGCAGGGCACCGAGGCTAGCGCTCGGGCCCGGCGCCACTCGGCAACCGCAGGCTCCCGGGGATTCGCCGGTCTCGTTGCTGCCACCGTCCGCCGTGCCGGGAGCCGCATCGGCTGTGGGTCCGCCGCCGCCATCGACCTGCGGGCCGGCGTCGGGCAGCGAGCCGGCCGCGACGATGTTGACGGTCGCGCAGTGCTGGTAGAAGCAGCCGCCGGGATTGTTCAGGCCGTGGTTCGACATGAACTCGGCGACCTGCAGCACGCACTGATTGCAGGTGAACCCGGGGGGAAGCTGCACCTGGAAGGTCTGCGGGCCGGCGAACGCGGACGTATGCACCAGCTCACCGTCGGCCAGCAGCGGCATGGTCGGATCTTGATCGATGACCGTCGACCCGCACGCGGTGCTCCCCGGGGTCACCGGCGGATTCTCCGGGATCGACGCTTCGTCCTGCGCGATCTGCACCCGGTAGTGCCCGGGATGGGTGATGGTCTCGTCGATGGTGATGGTGATCAGCGATCCTTCTTCGTAACTGGTCACGGCGCCGGTCGGCACCACGCCCGCGCCTCCGCATGGCGGAGCCTTCTGTGGGTCGCCGAGCGCGTTCTGCTGGGAGAAGGCTTCGGGCGCGACCAGCTTGAAGTGCGCTTGCGCGGGGCTCGAGGCCAACGCGGCAAGCACGATTCCGGTGGCCACTGCGATCGAGCGATGATTCATGGGACCAGGCTAACGTATCTGCACACCGCCCCGCCCGCATGAAATGCTGGCACCCGGGCGGCGCGCCGCGCGCCGAGACCGGAGAATCCTGACCAGCATACCTTGGCAACGCGCCGCGCGCGGTGCTCCGACCGACGAAGTACAAGCGCGGTAAGAGCGATCTGAGCGGACCGGCCACAACGTCGGCGTGAACGCGGCGAAGTATGGCGTCATGCAGTCGCCGCGCTTCTTGCTGCCGTGGACGGCGAGGAGCGCTTCGCTGGCATCCTGCCAGTAGCAGCTGGCGCCCTCGCGCGGCTTTCCAGTGCTTGCCGAACGTCAGTCAAATCGACCAAATGACCGATCTTCGCGAACGGCGATGTGGACGCGGCCGGGCCCGTGGAACCGGACGCAGGCGAGCCACCGACCGTCACCAGCCTACCCATCTTCGACGAGGTCTCTTCTACGACGGATACGCCCCGCTCGTCGACGCACCCGTCCCCGCGGGCACCTTGCGACTTCGCAATGACCTTATCACCCGTCGACTCGGCGAGGACGAGCTGGATCGACTCGCGGGGACACTGCGTGCCGAGGTCGTGATTGGCGCCCGGTGCGACAACTACGACCGCATCGGCAGCGTCGCGCTGGCGTTCGTTCCGAAAGGCGCACCGACCTACGCCCCCGAGCAGGTGTCACGCATCGAGCTCGGCCGATTCATCACGCCGTTCATGAACAAGAACCGTCAACCCGACGAGGTCCACTACGCGTTCGAGATCTCGAACGTGCTGCCGGTGCTGCTCGACGCCACCCTGTGGAGCCAGTCGATCCGTGGCTCGAGCTCGAGGTCTTCGGCGTGCCCTACGCCGCCAACACGCAGGTGGCGGGGTGCAGCGGGCGAAACGACGTCTTCCGCGGCAGCCTGACGCTCGAAACCGACTCGACCCCTGCGGCGCAGAGCTTCGACGAGCTGCTGCCGCTCGCCTGCAAGGTTGCCTTCAACAACTACCAGGAGGGCGCGAGCGACCAGGTCGGCACGACGAAGAAGACCCTCGCGTTCACGCTCGACCGCGCCGCCACCGCCGCACAGATCGTGCTCATCACGTCCAACCACGGCGCGAACTCGGGCGGCGAGGAGTACGTGCGCCGCAACCACGTCGTCTCGGTCGACGGAAACGTCGTGCTCACCTACCAGCCTGGCAGGACCAGCTGCGAGCCCTTCCGCGCCGTCAACACCCAGGCGAATGGCATCTACGGTTCGAGCCCCCTCTCCGACGCGGAGTGGCAGTCCTTCAGCAACTGGTGCCCCGGCGACGTGATCGACACTCGGGTCGCCGACCTCGGCGCGCTCGCCGCGGGCCCGCACACCTTCGTTATAGAAGTCCCGCAGGCGCAGTTCGCAGGCGGCGACGGCAACTTCCCGCTCTCGCTCTACGTGCAGACGAAGCACTGACGGGCCACCACGTTCTCGCCGGTCCTGGCGCCGCTCGACCCGCCCGAACGGGACGGTGTTGGACACGGGCGTCGTCCTCCGACGACGGCGGCCGCAGCGTACGAGTGCGCTTGCCGGAGGGAGTCGTGCCATTCTCGCGTGCATGATCCAGCCCGCGCGTTTCCTGGTCCGTCGCAACAACCTCCGTGAGACCCGGGTGGAGCACGACCCCACCGACGCCACGCGCGCGCTCGCGCCGGGCGAGGCCCGTCTGGAGATCGGGCCGTTCGCGCTCACCGCCAACAACGTGACCTACGCCCAGACTGGCGATCAGTTGGGCTACTGGCGCTTCTTCCCTGCGCCCGAGGGCTGGGGTTGCATCCCGGTGTGGGGTTTCGCCAGCGTGGTCGAGTCGCGCGCTGAGGGCGTGGCCGTGGGTGAAAGAATCTATGGCTACTTTCCTACTGCCACCCATCTCGTCATCCAGCCGGCGCGAGTCACGCCCATGGGTTTCGTGGACGGCGCCGAGCACCGCGCCGCCCTGCCGCCCGTCTACAACCAGCTCTTGCGCCTGCCGCCCGCGCACACCCTCGAGCGCGAAGGCGTGACTTCGCTGCTCAAGCCGCTCTACGCCACCGCGTTCCTGCTCGACGACTTCTTCGCCGCCGCTGGCTTTTTCACCGCGCGCCAGCTGCTGCTGTCCAGTGCGTCGAGCAAGACCGCCTACGCCACAGCGTTCTTCGTGGCCCGCCGCCCGGCCGCCGAGCGGCCGCGGCTGGTCGGCCTCACCTCACCCGGAAACCTGGCCTTCACGAGATCGCTCGGCTGCTACGACGAGGTGGTTACCTACGAGGAGATCGCCTCGCTTCCCGCCGACGCGCCGTCGGTCTACATCGACTACTCGGGCGACATCGGGGTGCGTCGGGCCGTGCACGAACGCTTCGTGAATTTGCTTCGTTACGACTGCGCGGTGGGCGCGACCCACTGGCAGGCGCGCGGCTCGTCGGAGGGCCTGCCTGGGCCGCGCCCGGAGTTCTTCTTTGCTCCCACCCACGCCAAGAAGATCAGCGCCGAGCCGCCCGAAGGCTACGGCCCGGCCGGCATGCAGCAGCGGATGAGCGCCGCCTGGGACGCCTTCATGCAGGCCGTCAGCGACCCGAAATCCCCGTGGCTGCGCGTAGTCGAGAGCCAGGGCGCGGACGCGCTGTGCAACGTGTACGAGCGCCTCCTCGACGGCCGCATCGACGCCGGCGAAGGCCACGTGATCCGCTTCTGAGAGAAAGTTGGCTACTCAGGCGACTCCGTGACGCCAGCAGCGCCCCCATCGACTTCCTTGGCCGGCGCAGGCTCTCCATCCGCAAACAGCCAGGCGTACACAGTTGGCAGCACCAGCAAGGTGAGCAGGGTCGACGTGACGAGGCCTCCGATCACGACCGTGGCGAGCGGCTTCTGGACCTCGGCGCCAGCACCGCTGGCAATGGCCATGGGAACGAACCCGAGCGACGCCACCATCGCCGTCGTCAGCACGGCACGGAGACGGATCCTCGCGGCGTCGTAGGCAGCGTCGGGCGCCGACGCACCCTCGTCCCGGCGCTGCTTGATGTAGGTCACGAGGACCAGCCCGTTCAGCACCGCCACACCGAACAGGGCGATGAAACCCACGCCCGCAGAGATCGACAGGGGCAGTCCGCGGATCGCCAGCGCGAAGATGCCCCCCGTGATGGCGAACGGAACATTGAGGTAGATGAGCCCCGCCAGCCCTGCAGAACTGAATGTCATGTAGAGCATCACGAAGATGAGCGCGAGGGCGACGGGCACGACGACAAAGAGCCGGGCGCTCGCCTCCTGCAGGTTCTCGAACTGACCGCCCCAATCTCCGAAGTACCCGGCCGGAATCACATCCGACGCATCGATGGCGCGCTGCGCCTCGGCGACGAAGCCGCCCAGGTCCCGGCCGCGAACGTTGAACTCCACCGTGATACGCCTCCGCCCGGACTCGTGGCTGATCTGGGCCGGTCCGTCCTCGACCTTGAGCGAGGCCAGCTCTGACAGCGGGATGAGCTGTCCGCTCGGTGAGCGAACCTTCAGGTTCTGCAGGTTCTCGATGCTCTTGCGCGCCGAGGGCGCGAAGCGGAGTTGCAGCGCGAACCGACGCTGCCCCTCGAGCACCACCCCCACCTGTCGACCGCCCAAGGTCGAGACCACCTCCAGGACGTCGGCGGCGTTGATGCCGTAGCGCGCGATCGCACGCCGATCGATCTTTACCCGTAGCACGGGCAACCCGGCCGTCTGCTCCGCCTTGACGTCGGCGGCGCCCGGCACCTTCGAGATCACGCCCACGGCGGCGTCGGCCACGCGCTTGAGCGCGTCGAGATCGTCGCCGTAGATCTTGAGCGCGACGTCGGAGCGCACGCCCGAGATGAGCTCGGCCACGCGCAGCTCGATCGGCTGGGAGTAGCTGAAGATCTGCCCGGGGAGGTGCTTCTTCAGCGCCTCGTCGAAGGCCTCGACGAGGCCCTCGCGGCTGGACGCCGTCGTCCACTCCTCGTGTGGTTTGAGCATCACGAAGACGTCGGAGATCTCGACACCCATGGGATCGGTCGCGATCTCGGCACGTCCGGTCTTGGAGATCACGGTGGTGACCTCCGGGAACTGCTTGAGCACACGCTCGAGCTCGGTCGTCTGCTTGACGGATTCTTCGAGCGAGATGCTCGGCAACCTCCACGCTTGCAGCGCGATGGCGCCCTCGTCGAGCTTGGGCACGAACTCCGAGCCGAGGAACGGCACGATCGCCACACTTCCCACCAGCACGAGCGAGGCGATGGCGATGGTCACCCAGCGCCACCGGATGGCGCGCCGGAGCAGCGGCTCGTACACCCGCCGAACCCCAGCCACGATGAAGCTCTCCTTCTCCGAGATCTGCTTGGGGAGAAACAGCGACGCCAGCGCGGGGATGAAGGTGAGCGAGAGCAGCAGCGCACCCGCCAGGGCGAACAGCACCGTCAGCGCCATGGGCCGGAACATCTTGCCCTCGATCCCCACGAGCGACAGGATGGGCAGGTAGACGATCGCGATGATCGCTACGCCGAACGTGGCGGAGCGCAGGACCTCGCGACTTCCTCGCAGCACCAGCTGTGAGCGTTCCTCGTTCGTCACCGGGCGACCGAGTTGATGGGAGCGTTCGGCGATGAGGCGCACGGAGTTCTCGATCACGATGACCGCGCCGTCGACGACGAGACCGAAGTCGATCGCGCCCAGCGACATGAGGTTGCCGCTGACCCCGAAGCGGCGCATGGCAATGAAGGCGGCGAGCATCGAGAGCGGTATGGCCATGGAGACGATGAGGCCGGCGCGCAGGTTGCGCAGCATCAAGAAGAGCACGACGACGACCAGGATCCCGCCCTCGATCAGGCTGGTGGCGACGGTCCGAATCGTCTTCTGCACCAGATCGGTGCGGTCGTAGAACGGGTCGATGGTCACGCCGATCTTCGCCAGGGAGGGCTTCATGCGCTCGATCGCCTCCTTGGCGTCGGTGACGACCTCGCGGGAGTTGGCACCCATGAGCATCATCACGATGCCGGTCACCACCTCGCCGCGGCCGTCGCGCGTGACCGCGCCCTGCCGCACCATGGGTGCGAAGTTTAGATCGGCGAGCTGGCGAATGTAGATGGGCGTGCCGTCCTCGTCGGCTGCGACCACGATGTCGCCGACGTCCTGGAGTGAGCCGATGAGGCCCTCGCCGCGGATCAGGTACTGCTCGCTGTTCTTCTCGATGTACGCGCCGCCGGCGTTGGCGTTGTTCTGCTCGAGCGCCTCGAACACCTGGGTGAGCGAGACGTCGTAGCGGGCGAGATCGTCGGGGCGTAGCTGGACCTCGTAGGTCTTGAGCTCACCACCAAACGAGTTGACCTCGACGACGCCAGGCACGGTGCGCAACCGCGGCGCGATCTCCCACTCCAGGATCGTGCGCAGCTCCATGGCGGTCTTGCCCTCGCCGCGCACCTCGAACTGGTAGATCTCGCCGAGGCCCGTCGAGACAGGGCCCAGCTCGGGATCGCCATAGCCCTGCGGAATGGCCTCGCGCGCCGCCTGGAGCCGCTCGTTCACGAGCTGGCGCACGAAGTAGATATCGGCGCCGTCCTCGAAGACGACCGTGACGGCCGACAGCCCGAACTTCGAGGTCGAGCGGACTTCCTCGAGCCCGGGTAGGCCGCTCATCGCCAGCTCGATGGGCGTGGTGATGAAGCGTTCGACCTCTTCCGGCCCCAGGGCCGGCGCCGAGGTGAGGACCTGCACCTGTACGTTGGTGACGTCAGGCACAGCGTCGATAGGAAGGGTTCGCATGGCGTTCAGGCCGGCCACGACGAGCAATAGCGACAGCACCATCACGAGGAACCGGTTCCTCAGTGACCATTCGAGAATCTTTTCAATCATGGCGGCTCCTAGTGCGAATGACCGCCGCCGAGCTCGCTCTTCTTGAGCTCGGCCTTGAGTAGGAAGGATCCGGTCGTCACGACCATGTCTCCTTCGATGACACCTTTCTCGATCTCCACGAACCCTCCGCGGGTGTGCCCGAGCTCGACCTCTCGAGCCTCGAAGTCGTGCTCGCCGCGGGGCAAGAAGACGAAGTACTTCTCGCCATCACGCTGCACAGCGGCCTCGGGCACGAAGAGGCCCTCGCGCTTCTCACCGGTGCTGCCCTCGAGCGTGACGCTCGCGAACATGCCCGGCTTGAGCATTCCATCCGGGTTCTGCAGGGCCACGCGCACCTTCACCGCGCGCGTCTTGACCTCGACGATCGCCCCGATGTTCTGCACGGTGCCGTCGAACTCCTGCTTCGGATACGCCGCGACTCGAACGCGCACCCGCTGGCCGATCTTCACCTGCGAGAGGTCGCGCTCGTAGACGTCCATCACGAGCCAGACCTCACGCAGGTCCATGATCGTGAACAGGCTGTCGGCGGGCTCGACCATCTGGCCGAGTGAGACCGGCCGCTCCACCACGACACCCTCGATGGGCGCCGTGATGGTCAGCGTCGACGTGTAGTGGCCCTCGACCTTGCGCGGCAACTGCGCGTCCGAGACACCCAGAGCGTGCAGGCGATTCTCGGCGGCTTCCTTCTCGGCGCGCGCACGCACCGCGGCGGACTCGGCCTCGCGCCAGTCACGCTCGGAGCTGATCTTCTTCTCGAAGAGCGCCTTCTCGCGATCAGCGGTCTCGCGCGTGACCTGCGCCGTCGTGTAGGCCGCCAGGTAGTCGGCCTTCGCGCGGCCGAGCTCCGGTGAATCCACGGTCGCCAGGACTTGCCCCTTCTTCACGGCGTCGCCCAGGCCCGCCTTGAGCGTGAGGACGCGTCCGCCAATGCGAACGCCGACGCGGGCCTGCCCGTCCGGCGCGGGCTCGATCTGCGCGGTCGTCTCGAGCAGGCCCGCCTCGGCGCGCTTCTCGACCTTGGCGGTCGCGATCTTCGCGCTGATGAGCTGTTCCGGCGTCAGCTCGATCACGCCCTTGCCAGGCTCCTCGTGGCCGTCCTCGCCGTGCTCGCCGCCTTCCTCGCCGTGCTCGCCCTTCTCACCCGTTCTGCCCTTCTCGCCCTTCTCATGGCCACCATGGTCCGCGTGGCCCTCCTCCTTCGCAGCACCTGGCTTCGAACCACATCCGCCGCTGCCCAGCGCCAGCACGATGGCTGTCGCCATGCACATTCCTAGAATCGACTTCATGGCATCACTCGATGTTCCCGCCGGCAGCGAGCTCGAGCGCGTGACGCGCCTCTACGAGCTCGACCAGCGCGTTCAGATAGGCGAAGCGCGTCTCGACCAGCTCGCGCCGCACGATGTTGAATTCCAGGAGACCGATCTTCCCGCTCGCGAACGAGTCGCGCGCGAGGGCCAGGTTTTCGCCCAGCTTGCCCACCACGTCGCGATCGAAGCTCAGCACCGACTCGAGCGCGAGGCGGTAACTGCGGTAAGCGGTGCGCGCGGTGCGCTCGGCTTCGCGAGCTGCCGCCGATTCCACTACTCGGGCCTTCGTGACCTGTGCGCGTGCTGTCGTGCGTCCGCCCTGGTTGCGGTTGAAGAACGGCAACGTGAACGTGAGCCCGACCATCACGGTGTCGGAGTCCTCGATGCCCGAATGGCCGTAGGTCACGCCAAGGGCGGCGTCGGGCGTCTTGAGCGAGTGGGCCAGTGCCAGATCGGCCTCCGCCGCGACGCGCTCCTGCCTGACGGCGCCCAGGTCGGGGCGAGCGGCCAGGGAGCGACGCACCACCGCATCCTCGGTGAGCTTCACCTGCGAGAAGCTGGGCAGGTCACCCACCGGCTCGAGATCCGCGGCCGCCGCGGCGCCGACCACGGACGCCAGGTCTGCGCGACCCTGCGCGTACTGCCGCTCGGCAGCGACGCGTTCGGCGCGTGCGCGCCCGAGCCCTGCCGCGGCAACGTTCAGCTCGAGCTGGGTTCCCGCGCCGAGCCGAAGTCGCTCCCCGCTCGCCGCGGCGACTTCGGCCGCGACGACTTCCCCATCGCGGGCAGCAACGACCCGCTCGCGGGCCACGACGGCCAGAAAGAAGCTTCTGCGGACCTGGAGCGCCAGCTGCGTGCGAGTCCAGTCCAACCGTAGCTCGGCACCGGTTCGGCGCGCCTGGGCGCCAGCCACGCGCTTCGCTCGCTTGCCACCCAGCTCGAACGTCTGGCTCAGCGAGACTTCGAAGTCGAGGTAGGTGCTGCTACCACCGAAGGCGGGACCCACAGCGGCCCCGAGCTCTGGATCGTAGGACCGCGTGCCGGCGCCCTGGACGGCGCCCTTCGCCGCGTCGACATCCGCTGCACTGGCAGCGACGGCCGGGTTTTCTCGAGCAGCGCGTTCGAGCGCCTGGTCCAACGTGATCGCTTCAGCGCGCGCGGACGTCTGTGTCACCGCCATACAGGCGGTGCACAGCGCCCACGCGGCCACTTTGTGCCGCGCAGCCATGATCCATCTCCCTCGGCGACCGAGTCGCCCGTCCGATGCCCTGCCTAGAATTGACTCAGCGGGAAATCAGGCGATGGGCGGACGGTGGGGAGGCGCTTCGGTGCCGCGGCCGCGGGAGGTGGCTCGATCGAGAAGTTGACACCGCATCGGAGCATTCAGCGCCCCGGGACGCCAGGCGTCCGTCGATGCGGTCGTGGAAGGCGCGCTGGAGTGGCAACCGCACGTGTGGAACAGCGACGAGCAGCCGTGCTCGTCTTCTCCAGCGCCTTCCTCATGCTGGTCGCCCACGGCATGAGCGAGGTCTCCGTGCTCGATCACGTGGACCAGGAGCTCGACCGCTTCCGACGCCATGGGCGTTACGCTGAAGATCAGCAGCAGGACCAACGCGAGGCGACGCACTCTTCTACCTATTCCATTCGTGACGCACGATGTCAAGGCGACCAGGCGTCGCGCGATTCCGCCGATGCAGCCAATGAGGCTGGTTCATGGCGAGCCGGCGGTCGCCTTCATGAGGTATTGCCTGGCGCCCGGTGAAATCCAGTCGCGTGCGCCACCGAATCGGATCAAGAGCTCGCCCGCCGGCGAGACCAGGTACGTGTCGGGGAGCGTCGAGACGCCGTAGCGCTTGTAGCCCTCGCGATCGCGGGCGCGCAGGACCTCGGGCGGGACCTTTCCAGCGAAGAAGTCGCTTATGACCTGCCAGTCGTCGTCCACGCTGACAGCGAGCAGAACGAGCCGTCCCTGACCGTCGAGGTCGCGTCCCGTGCGGAGCAACCCAGGCAACTCCTTGCGGCACGGCGGGCACCAGGTGGCCCAGAAGTGGACGAGGACGAAGCGCCCGCGCAGCGCTTCCGCGCTGACGAGCCTTCCGTCGGCTCGTTCGAGCTCCAGCTCGGGAGCCGGCTGCGCGCCGCGGAGCCGCTCGGCGGCGAACGGCGCATCTGGCGCGCGCCGAACCCGATCCACCCGCAGGTACACGAACACGCCAAGCGCCTGGAGCAGCAAGATACCGCCAACCACGGCTCCGATCCGCCAAGCGCGCGACCTGGCCAACGTCAGCTCGCCGCCTCGACGGCACCTGAATCCGAGGCCGTCGCCGGCAGCGCCGAAGTTACGGCCCCTGACTCCACCTTCGCCTTGCGCTTGCCGCTGATCACACTGTAGAGCACCGGCAGCACCAGCAACGTCAGGAGCGTCGAGGAGATCACGCCGCCGATGACCACTGTCGCCAGGGGCCGCTGCACCTCGGCTCCCACGCCCGTGTTGAGCGCCATCGGCACGAACCCGAGGCTGGCCACCAGCGCCGTCATGAGCACCGGCCGGAGCCGACGTTCGGCGGCCTGCTCGATGGCCTGCCGGACCGGCATGCCCTGCCCGAGGTACTGCTGGATGGTCGAGACGAGGACCATGTCGCCGAGCACCGCGACGCCCGAGAGCGCCACGAAGCCCACCGCGGCCGAGATGCTGAAGGGCAATCCTCGCAGCCACAGCGCCATGATCCCGCCCACCGCCGCGAACGGCACGCCGGTGAACACGCGCACGGCATCGATGACGCGACCGTACGTGAAGTAGAGCAGGATGAAGATGAGCGCCAGCGCGACCGGCACGACGATCAAGAGCCGCGTGCGCGCCTCTTCCAGGTGCTCGAACTGCCCACCAAAGCGCACGTAGTAGCCGCTCGGTAGCCCGACGCGCTCGTCGATCGCCTGGCGCGCCTCGGCGACGAAGGACCCCACGTCCCGGCCGCGCACGTTCGCCTGCACGACGATGCGCCGCTTCGCCCACTCGCGATTGATCGTGGACGGGCCTTCGACCGTACGGATCTTGGTCAGGCGCGCCAGCGGGATGCGGTCTCCGTTGGAAGCGGTGACCAGGATGGATCCGACCGCGACATCGTCGACGCGGTAGCGCTCGTGCAGGCCGAGCGCGATCGGGAAGCGCCGATCGCCCTCTTGCAACACACCGACCTCACGCGTACCCAGCGCCGCAATGACGTCCAGCACCTCCCGCGCGGGGATACCGTGGCGAGCGATGGCATCGCGGTCGATCTCGATCTCGAGCGTCGGCTGGCCGGTCACCTGTTCGGTGTACACGTCCGCCGCGCCGGGGATCTTCTTCAGGATGTTCTCGATCTCGCGCGCTTTCGTCTTGAGCGTCTCGAAGTCCTCGCCGAAGAGCTTCACACCCACGTCGGTGCGAATACCGGCGATCATCTCGTTCACCCGCATCTCGATGGGTTGCGTGAAGACCATCCGCATCCCGGGAAGCGTCGACAGCTCGCTCTCCATGGCCTTGACCAGCTCGTCCTGCGTCCCGGCTCGCTTCCACCCGTCCGTCGGCGTGAGCGTCACGAAGACGTCAGAGAGCTCGACGCCCATGGGATCCGTCGCGACCTCGGCGCTGCCCGTGCGCGTCCAGATGCGCTCGATCTCGTCGGGGAAGGCGTCGAGCAGCACGCGCTCGATCTGTGTGCCGTAGCGCACCGATTCGTCGATCGACACCGAGGCCAGACGGACCGTGTTGATCACGAGCGCGCCCTCGCGCAGGCGCGGGACGAACTCCGAGCCGAGCCGCGTCGACAGGAAGACCGCGTTGCCGAGCAGGAGCACCGCGACCGCGATGACCGCCCACCGCCAGCGCAGCGCGAGCTGCAGCACGGGGCGGTACAACCACTTCGCTCCGCGAATAACGACATTCTCGCGCTCGGCCATCCGGCGCGGGAGAATCAAGCTGGCCAGCACCGGCATGAGCGTCAGCGACATGAGCATCGAGCCGATGAGCGCGAAGATCACCGTCATGGCCATCGGGCGGAAGAGCTTCCCCTCGATGCCCTCGAGCGCCAGGATCGGCAGGTAGACGATCATGATGATCAGCTCACCGAACATCGTCGGCTTGCGGACCTCGATCGCCGCGTCGCGCACCACCTCGAGCTTGGGGCGATCGGTCTTGTCGTGGGCCAGGTGGCTGACCGAGTTCTCGATCATGATCACCGAGCTGTCGACGATGAGCCCGAAGTCGATGGCGCCCAGGCTCATCAGGCTCCCGGCGATGCCCGCGCGGGTCATGAGATCGAAGGCGAACAGCATCGAGAGCGGGATGGCGGCCGCGACGATGAGCCCGGCGCGCAGGTTGCCCAGGAAGATGAACAGCACGGCGATCACCAGGATGGCGCCCTCGAACAGGTTCTTCTGCACGGTACCGAGCACGCGATCCACGAGGGTCGTGCGCTGGTAAACGGGCGCCACCTCGACGCCGGGCGGCAGACTCTTCTTGATCTCCTCCAGCCGGACCGCGAGCCGCTGGGTCACCTCGTGGCTGTTCTCGCCCATGAGCATGAACCCCAGGCCCAGCACGACCTCGCCCTCGCCGTCCGCGGTGACCGCGCCGCGGCGGATCTCCCGGCCTTCCACGACGCGAGCCACATCACGCACGCGGATCGGCACGCCGCCCTTGGCCGTGATCACGATCTCCTCGACGTCGGAGGGCTTCGTGACGATGCCGATGCCCTGGATGAGGCTCGACTCGCCGCTCTGATCCAGCGCGCCGCCACCCACATTGGCGTTGTTCTGCTCGAGCGCCGCCGTGAGCTCGGCGAGCGTGAGGCCGCGCTTCTGCAGCTCCACGGGATCGACGACGACGCGGATCTGCCGCTCGTCACCGCCCCAGGCGTTGACCTCGGCGACCCCACGCACCGAGCGCAGCTGCGGCTTGATGATCCAGTCGTGCGCGGTGCGCAGCTCGGCGAGCGTCTTGCCCTTCCCGGTCACGACGTAGTGGAAGACCTCGCCCAGCCCGGTGGCGACCGGACCGAGCTGTGGCCGGTCGATTCCCGGCGGCAGCTCCACCGTCTGCAGGCGCTCCGAGACCACCTGACGCGCCAGGTAGATCCCCGTCCCGTCCTCGAAGGTGACCGTGACCTGCGACAGGCCGAACCGCGACAGGGAGCGCACCTCGTCGAGCCCGGGCAACCCCGAGATGGCCTGCTCGACGGGGGCCGTGATCTGTCGCTCGATCTCGAGCGGCGAGAGCGCCGGCGCCGTGGTGTTGATCTGGACCTGCACCGGCGTCGTGTCCGGGAAGGCGTCGATGGGCAGCTTACGGAATGCCACCAGCCCGGCGAGCACGATGCCCATCCAGGCCAGCACGACGACGAGTCGGTGATGCAGCGACCAGGTGATGACGGCGTTCAGCATGGTCAGTCCACGTCGCAGCAGCCGGCGCCGATGCTTCCCTTCAAGGTCTCGGTCTTGAGCAAGAAGCTGCCGTCGGTGGCGACGTCCTCGCCGGGGCGGATGCCCTTGGTGATCTCCACGTTGTTGCCGTCGACCACGCCGAGCACGACGCGTCGTGCCTCGAACTCGTCCTCGGCGAGGCGCACGAACACCAGCTTCACGTCTTTGGCGCGCTGGACCGCCGCGCGCGGCACCATCACGGTCATGCGCGCGGCGCCCAGCGACACGCGGGCCTGCGCGAACATATTGGCCCGCAGGGCGCCGTCAGGATTGGGCAGGGCCGTGCTTGGTGGGCTGGGCGGCCCGCGCGCCTACTTCGGTGGAGATGCCATGGGA